>JAGRHM010000314.1 GCA_020445005.1 Candidatus Competibacteraceae bacterium
CACGGCGGGCGGCACCGGCCACGTCATCGAATATTCCGGATCGGTGATCCGGGACGTTTGACCCCAAGCACCCGCCGTTTTTCCTGCTGCATTCCGACGGCGACAATCACGGTGGCGGCGCGGACAGCTACTACAACCACAACACTGGGGAAATGGTGCGTTGGCTGCAAGGCGATCCACGCTTTGAACTGACCTCGGTGCATGACTATCTCGACCGGTTCCCGCCCGATCCAGAACAAGCGGCGCATATCGAACCGGGTTCCTGGAGCGGGGCCGATAATGGCGATCCGCAGTTCATGAAGTGGTTCAGCCGTTACGATCAGCCCTATTCGCCGGATCTCAATTCCTGGGCGGTGCTGACTGCGTTCCAGAATGTCGTGCATACCCTGGAAGACGTCGATCCCAACCAGGCTGGACTGCATGACATTACCTGGCTGATGCTGGCCGCCGAGACCAGTTGCTACTGGTACTGGACCGGGCAACACGTTTGGGATCAGCAAGTCACCAACGCCGCCAATCAGGGTTATCGCGTGGTGAAGAGTCAGGTTGACGCCCTGCTGGCCGCTGGCAAGGATCGCACCGGACCGACCATTTTTGCGCCGTGGGTGACCCCGGAAAATCCCGGCGGCAAGCGCTGGGGGCAAGGTTGTCTGCTGGATGCGCCGCGCGAGGGTACGGTGCATACCTTCGTTTACGACATCAGCGGGCTGAAGCAGGTGACGCTGATATTGCGCGATGCGAACGGCGAAACGCGGCTGGTGATGACCGATCATGGTCTGTATCCCACGCAAACCAGTGCGGTAATCACCGGAAATTATTACACGGCGAAGTTGCCGGTCGGCGCGGGCGATGTGCGTTACTACATCGAGGCGGAAGACAGCAAGGGCAACATTTCACGTAGTGCGCTGGAGCGGGTGTATCTGGCGTAGCGGCGCAGAAGAGGAATCCCCAGCTCTCCTTTTTCAAAGGGGGAGCAAAGCGTCCTTGCTATGGTTTCCTCACCTTTAGCAAGCGGGTTAGGGGGATACTCCCTAACCCCAACACTCCCCCACGATGACCTCCCCTGCCGAAACCTACTTTACCGCTCTGGCCGAGATTCGCGCCACCGGCGGCGGCGTTCAGGAAACCTCCTATTATCCGGCGCTGATCCAACTGCTGAATGCAGTCGGCGCGACGCTGAAGCCGCGCGTACTGGCGGTGTCGCAATTGCAGAATACCGGGGCGGGCAACCCGGATGTAGGTTTATTCACTGCGAATCAACTACCCAAGGGCGTCGCCGAGCCATTGTCCGGCCAGTTGCCGGAACGCGGCGTGGTCGAGATCAAGGGGATGGCGGACGATAGTTGGTTGACAGCGGGTGGGGCGCAGGTCGGCAAGTACTGGGAGCGTTACCGGTTGGTGCTGGTGACCAATTATCGGGATTTTCTGTTGATCGGCGCGGATCGGCAGGGGCAGCCGGTGATGCTGGAAACCTTACGGCTCGCGGAATCGGTTGATGAATTCCAGTCCTGCCTGCAACAGCCTCGCACGTTTGCCCAAATCCACGGCGAACGCCTGGTGGAGTATTTACAGCGGGTTCTGCGGTGCGCCGCGCCGCTGAACAATCCCCGTGATGTGGCCTGGTTTCTCGCGTCGTATGCCCGCGAGGCCCGGACGCGCCTGGCGGATAAGCCGGATTTGCCAGCGTTGCTGGCGCTGCGGTCGGCGCTGGAGAACGCGCTGGGCCTGCATTTCGAAGCGGCGGAGGGCGAGCATTTTTTCCGGTCCACGCTAATTCAGACTTTGTTCTATGGGGTGTTTTCCGCTTGGGTGTTGTGGGATCAGGAACAACCGAATCGGCAGGATCGTTTCGACTGGCGGCTGGCCAGTTGGACCTTGCGCGTACCGATGATTCGCGGGTTATTTGAGCAATTGTCGCAACCATCCCGGCTGTTGCCGTTGGGGCTGACCGAGGTGCTGGACTGGGTGAATGCGGTGTTGAACCGAGTGGATCGCACCGCGTTCTTCCGCCAGTTCGCCGCTGGCAGCGCCGTACAGTATTTTTATGAGCCGTTCCTGTATGCCTTTGACCCAGAGCTGCGCAGGCAGTTGGGGGTGTGGTACACACCGCCGGAGATCGTGCGCTATATGACGGCGCGCGTCGATACGGTGTTGCGGGAAGAATTGGGCATTGCGGACGGGCTGGCCGATCCGGGCGTGTTCATTCTCGATCCGTGTTGCGGCACTGGCGCGTATTTGACCGAGGTGTTGCGCTTGATCAAGGCCCGGCTGGATGAACAGGGTTTGGGCAGTCTGGCCGGGACGAAATTGAAACAGGCGGCGCTGGAGCGGGTGTTCGGCTTCGAGCTATTGCCTGCGCCGTATGTGGTGGCGCATTTGCAACTGGGTTTGTTGCTGCAACAGTGGGGCGCGACGCTGGAGGCCGATCCGTTGACCGGCGATATGGAACGGCTGGGCGTTTATCTGACCAATGCGCTGACCGGTTGGCAGCCGCCCGACGAGGAAGGCAAGCGGCGCATGGCGCAACTGACGCTGAATTTTCCTGAGTTGATGGCGGAGAATCAGGCGGCGCGTCGGGTGAAGCAGGAACAACGGATTCTGGTGATTCTGGGCAATCCGCCCTACAACGGATTCGCCGGGGTGGCGATCGACGAGGAGCAGGAGTTGACCCGCGCTTATCGGCAAACCCGCCATGCGCCCGCGCCGCAAGGGCAAGGTTTGAATGATCTGTATGTGCGGTTTTTTCGCATGGCGGAGCGGCATATCGTGGAACACAGCGGGCGGGGCGTGGTTTGTTTTATCTCGAATTATTCCTGGTTGGATGGGCTGTCGTTCACCGGAATGCGGGAACGTTATCTGGAGAAGTTTGACCGAATTTGGATTGATTGCCTGAATGGCGACAAGTACAAAACCGGCAAACTTACACCGGAAGGGCTGCCCGATCCCAGCGTTTTTTCCACCGATTTCAACCCAGAAGGGATACAAGTCGGGACGGCGATTGCCCTGATGGCGCGAAAAGCGACTAAAAGTAGCGATGCTTTGCTTCATTTCCGCCACTGGTGGGGCAAGCGCAAGCGTGAGGAACTTTCCGAAAGCCTCGACCTGTCGCCAGAATCTCATTACTCGGTGCTGCAACCGCCATTAGCACTGGGTCTGCCCTTCATGCCCATGCAGGTGGAGGCGTATTATCTCGCCTGGCCCCGTCTGCCCGAACTGTTACCGGCCTCGTTCCCCGGCGTCAAAACCAGCCGCGACGATGCCTTGGTCGACATTGACCGCGCCGCGCTGGAACAACGGATGCGCAAGTATTTCGATCCGAACGTCAGCGATGAAGAAATGCGGCGGATTGCACCGGCCTTGATGAGAGATACTGCACGTTTTCAGTCGAAAAAAACACGCGCCTTACTGCAAAAAAGTGGATTCAGACCGGAAAATATTGTCCGTTATGCTTATCGGCCTTTCGATATGCGTTGGCTGTATTGGGAAGCGGAAACCAAGCTTCTTGATGAAAAGCGCAGTGAGTATTTTCCACATCTATTCCCAAAAAACATCTGGCTTGAAGCCCGCCAAAAGCAACCAAAAGATGA
>JAGRHM010000315.1 GCA_020445005.1 Candidatus Competibacteraceae bacterium
ATCAGCCAGTTTCTGGTGGTTAACCAGCAGTTCGCCAAGATCAACGGACATGGTTGGGAATCAGAGATTAGGAATTAAGGATCAGGCGACAGAACCTGTTGCAGGCCTTTCCGCCAAGGGCGCAGCCTAATGTTGAATTGCGTGGTGAGTTTCGTGCAATCCAGCACTGAATTGGCCGGGCGCGCAGCCGGAGTTGGGTAATCAGCAGTCGTAATAGCGGTCACGGTTTTGATCGGTAGCGGCTCTTGTTCGCGGGCTATTTCGACAATAGCGCTGGCGAAACCATGCCAGGTCGTAGCAGGCTCTCCACAATAATGATAAGCGCCCCAAGCGCCGCCGGCGTCGATTTCCGCAATACGTCCCGCCAGTTCCAGCAAGGTATCGGCGATATCGCCGGCAAACGTCGGGCAGCCGTGCTGATCAGCGACCACGCGCAGTTCTTCGCGTTCCCGAGCCAGCCGCAGGATGGTTTTGACGAAGTTATGGCCGTGAACGCCGAATACCCAACTGACCCGCAAAATCAGATGGCGTGGCCATAACCGGCGCACCGCTTCGTCACCCGCCAATTTGCTTGCGCCGTACACGCCCATGGGCGAGGTTGGATCGTCCTCGACGTAGGGACTTGTTTTCGCGCCGTCGTACACATAGTCGGTGGAGATATGCAGCAATGGAATGTTCAAGCGGGCGCAGGCCGTTGCCAGATGAACAGGGCCATCCCGGTTGACCGCAAATGCCCGTTCCGGTTCCTGTTCGGCTTTATCGACTGCGGTGTAAGCCGCCGCATTGATGACGATATCCGCGCCGCTGGCGTCCAGGGTCTGATTTACGGCAACGGCATCGGTAATATCCAGTTCCGCCTGATCCCAGGCCAACACATCATGACCTTGCGCAAGCGCGCGCCGGGTCAATTCCCAGCCGACCTGACCTTGCGCGCCAATGACAATCATTCGCATGAACTAACCCCCGTAAACCGGCAAATCCTCAACCGCCTGCTCAGTCAATCGCCGATTCTGCTGATCCTTGCCTGACAACGAAACGTCGCGCAACGGCCAGTCAATGCCAATCTCAGGGTCATCCCAGGCGATGCCGCGCTCTGATTGCGGATGGTAGTAGTCCGTGCATTTATAGAAGAAGTCGGCTTCTTCCGAGATCACGCAGAAACCGTGGGCAAAGTCGGGCGGAATGTACAATTGCCGGTGATCCACATCGTCCAGCACGCAGCCATACCAGCGTCCGAAGGCCGGTGAATCCCGGCGAATGTCAACCGCCACGTCAAACACCGCGCCACGGGTGACCCAGACCAGCTTGCCTTGAGGCTGCACGAGTTGATAATGCAAGCCGCGCAACACGCCCCGTCGCGAGCGGGAATGATTGTCCTGAACGAAACGCTCGGGCATTCCAGCGTCGTGATAACGCGCGGCTTGCCAGGTTTCCATGAAAAAGCCGCGCGCATCGCCAAAGACTTTCGGCTCCAGCAGCAATACCCCCGGCAGGCCGGTTTCAATCACTTTCATGACGCAGTCCCCGGTTGCAGCAGCTCCAGCAAATACTGGCCATAGCCGTTTTTAGCTAGCGGCGCCGCCAGTTGCGCTAATTGCTCATCGTTGATGTGGCCCATGCGCCAGGCAATTTCTTCAGGACAGGCAATCTTCAAGCCCTGCCGTTGTTCCACCACCTGCATGAAGTTGGCCGCCGCCAGCAATGATTCATGGGTGCCCGTATCCAGCCAGGCGTAACCACGCCCCAGCAGTTCCACATTTAACGCGCCGCGCTCCAGATAGACCTTGTTGACATCGGTAATTTCCAGCTCGCCGCGCGCCGAGGGTCGAATGTTTTTGGCGACATTCACCACGTCATTGTCGTAGAAATACAGCCCGGTTACCGCATAGTGCGACTTAGGCTGTTTTGGTTTTTCCTCGATGTTTATGGCCCGACCGTGGGCATCAAAGCTGACGACGCCGTAGCGTTCGGGATCGCGCACGTAGTAACCGAACACGGTAGCTCCATACTCACGCGCGGTCGCGCGGCGCAATACCGCTGACAGACCCTGACCATAATAGATATTGTCGCCGAGAATCAGACAGGCCGGATCAGCGCCAATGAAGGACTCGCCGATCAGAAACGCCTGCGCCA
>JAGRHM010000316.1 GCA_020445005.1 Candidatus Competibacteraceae bacterium
TGGTTTGCCCGGTCAGCAAGGCACCGCTGACCTACGATAAGGCGCGGCAGGAATTGATCTGTTGGGAGAGTCGGCTGGCCTATCCCGTGCGCGATGGCATTCCGGTCATGCTGGAAGCCGAGGCGCGGCAGCTGGCTGATGATGAAGTGATTCCCGGTGAGTGAAATTCTCCCCGGCTTTCGCGTGGCGATTCCCGCCCGCTACGCCTCAACCCGGTTGCCGGGCAAACCGCTGCGTATGATCGCCGGGCGGCCGCTGATCGAGCATGTTTATCAGCGGGCGCTGGCCAGCGGGGCTTTGGAGGTCGTGATCGCTACTGACGATGCGCGCATTCGGCAAGTCGCCGAGGGCTTTGGCGCACGGGTGTGCATGACCTCCCCTGATCATCTGTCCGGCACCGACCGGTTGGCCGAAGTTGCCGCCCAATTGAATTGGCCAGATGACGCCATCGTTGTCAACGTCCAGGGCGACGAGCCTCAAGTACCCCCGGTGCTGATTCAACAGGTCGCAACCGGATTGGAGCA
The DNA here is from genome assembly GCA_020445005.1 of Candidatus Competibacteraceae bacterium. Taxonomy (GTDB): domain Bacteria; phylum Pseudomonadota; class Gammaproteobacteria; order Competibacterales; family Competibacteraceae; genus UBA2383. The sequence continues at coordinate 525 of JAGRHM010000316.1, forward strand.
ACATCCCGATGATGGTATTGCGACCCTATGCGCGCGCATTGCTGATCCAGCGGAGTTGTTCGATCCCAATGTGGTCAAAGTCGTCCGGGATCAACAGGATTACGCCCTGTATTTCAGTCGGGCGCCCATTCCCTGGCATCGTGAAGGGTTTCGAAACAAGGGGGGAGAGCACCCCTCTTTATTGCCGGAGAATAGCGCCTGGTTTCGCCATATCGGCTTGTACGCCTACCGGGTGGCGGTGCTCACGCGCTATCCGCATCTGTCGCCAGCGCCGGCCGAGCAGGCGGAAGCGCTGGAGCAGTTGCGTGCATTGTGGCGCGGCATCCGCATTCATGTCGCCGAGGCGGTTAAGATTCCCCCCTTAGGCGTGGATACCGAGGCGGATCTGGCGCGAGTGGCGGCGCACTGGGCGTCCTCAGACGGATCTTCCGGCCCATTTTTAGGTAACCCATTGATAATTGATGTTAAAGCTGAAATATACCAGAAATTATAGGCATGTAAATAGTATAATAATGCTTGACATACATCGTATTATAACTAAATATGTCGTCATGTACATCGCCCGTATCCCCAACCGCACTTCCAGGCCCACCCTCCTGCTCCGCGAGTCCTACCGCGAGGGCGGCAAAGTCCGCACGCGGACCCTCGCCAACCTGACGAATTGGCCACCCGAGCGGATCGCGGCCATGGAGCGCCTGGCGAAGGGCGAATGGGACGGCGGGTCGGGTGGAGAGCTGACCAGCGGTGAGATTTTCGGCGTCCTGTTTGCGCTCAAGCATCTGGCCGACCAAGTGGGCCTCACTCGGGTGTTGGGCACCGCCCCGGAAAGCAAGCTGAACCTGTTCCTGGTCCTGGCGCGCATCGCCCATGACGGGTCTAGGCTGTCGGCGGTGCACTGGGCGGAGCAGCACACGGTGGGTGATGTGTTGGGCTTGGGTCCGTTCGAAGAGGACGACCTGTATGCGGCGCTGGACTGGCTGGCGGGCCAGCAAGAACGGATCGAGCGGGAGTTGTACCAGGATTACGTGCAGCGACGGGGCCAGCCGCCGGTGTTGGTGCTGTACGATGTGACCTCCAGCTATTTCGAAGGGGAAGACAACGAACTGGGCCAATACGGCTATAACCGGGACGGCAAAAAGGGCAAGCGACAAAGCGTCATTGGCCTGCTGACGGCGGCGGACGGGGAGCCCCTGGCGGTGCGGGTGTTTGAGGGCAACACAGCGGACCCGGCGACGGTGGCCAGCCAGATTACGATCCTGAAGGAGCGATTCGGCGTTGCCGAGGTGGTGGTGGTGGGCGACCGGGGGATGATTAAGGCCAAGGGGAAAGCGGCGCTGTCGGCGGAGAGTTGGCGGTATATCACCGCCTTGACCGACGCCCAAGTCCGCACCCTGCTCAAGCAGGGCGTGTTGCAGCCGGATTTGTTCGATGCGCACCTGTGCGAGGTCGAACAGGACGGCAAACGTCTGATCGTGCGCCGCAACGACGCCGTGTGTGGGCGCGAGGAGCGGCGGCGGGCGGACAAGTTGCACCAGTTGCAGGAGAAGATCGTCGAACGCAATGCTTTTGTCGCAAAGTCCCCCCGCGCGAGCGCGGAGACCGGCTTGGCGGCCTTGCGGTGCTGGGTCAAGAGCCACAAGCTCAGTAAGTTTGTGACGCTCGCGTTGGAGGACCGGGCCATCCGCTGTGCCATCAACGACGACGCCAAGGCGGAAGACGCCCTGCTCGACGGCTGCCACCTCCTGGAAACGGATGTCCCCAAGGACTGGCTGGACGCCAAGACGGTGGATGCGCGCGACCGCGACCTGCAAAAGGTCGAGCGCAACTTCCGCACCGTGAAGACCGCTTTCCTGGAAATCCGCCCGATCTTCGTCCGCAAGGCCGCGCGCACCAAGGCCCATGTGTTCGTCGCGATGCTGGCGTTGAAGATCACGCGCCAGTTTGAGGTCGGCCTGCGAAAAGTGTTCGGGACCGTCGGTGAGGACGCTGCCGCCATCACCCCGAACGACGCTCTGGTGGCTTTGGGGCGGTTAACTTATCTCTACACGACGGACCGTAACGGACAGCGCCACGCCCACCTGCCGCGCCCGGACGCACACCAGGGCAAAATCCTCAACGCCATCGGTCTTTCCTTCCCTCTTAAACCAACAGCCGTCAATCGAGCCGCGTAGGCAGGGGCCGATTTCGCGGAATCGTCTATTTTTAAATAAAAACAAATAAATGAAGCCGAGTTACGCCTGCTGTCTGGGGGAAGATCCGTCAGATGAATAAGTCAAGCGCCGCCAACTCCGGCAAGTCGGGATTTAACCGTTCGCGACGCAGGTTGAACAAGGGGACCGTATGGATTTTGGGTAGATGATCGCCCGCGTCGCCGTATTGGTTCGCGTGAATGACCTTGCGGTGGTTCTGGTCGCGCAGCACCAAGGCGGGTTCGTCGGCCAGGATTTCAATCACCTGGCAAGGGATGCCTTGATAGGTTAGGGTTTGACCTAGCAGGGTCTTGAGTTTATTGGGATTAATCGGCAGCATGAGAGGTAGCAAGCAACGTAATGGGTTCCACAATCGTGCAAGCGATCCGGGCGATGTTTGTTTCCTCGCGACGGTCGGATGAAGCAAAGGCAAAAGCGATGGTTAGAGTCCTGTTTGTATGCATGGGAAATATTTGCCGTTCTCCAATGGCGGAAGGGGTGTTCCGGCGCATGCTGGAAGGCGTTGGGCTGACTGAAAAGGTTTATGTGGATTCTGCCGGTACGCATTCCTACCACATCGGCGCAGCTCCCGACCCGCGCAGCCAAACTACGGCCCAGCGCCGGGGAGTGGATTTACGCAGCCTCCGCGCCCGGCAGGTGATGATCAGTGACTTTGCCGAATTCGATTATGTGCTGGCTATGGACCGGGATAATTACTCTCATTTGCTGGAACTGTGTCAGGACGCCGGGTTGCAACGTCGTATCCAGTTGTTCCTGGATTTTGCCCCAGACTTGCCTGAACGGGAAGTGCCTGATCCTTATTATGGCGGTCCGACCGGTTTTGATCGGGTCATGGATCTGGTCGAGGAAGCCGCCCAGGGTCTGTTAATACATATTCGCGAGCAGCATCAGCTTTGAGTAGGGGAGTCTCTCATCTAACCCCCCTCTCGTCAGGGACAGGAAGCGAACAAAGCGAACATTCACTCCCCTTTGCAAAGGGGGAGTGAACGGACACATCAGGATTTGGCGTCGTTGTCCGAGGACACTGGACTCGGTTCAACGACCTGGGAAGCTTCCACGGGTTCGTTCGCCGACTCGGTAATCAAAGATGGCTCGGATACCGGAATAGCATGTTCCGCTTTTTCGACAATCGGTTCTGATCCAGCAGACGGCTCATTGACGATCGCTTCTTCCGATACGACGGTTTCCTCCACAACCACCGTCTCTTCAATCTCGGCCTCGACCTCCAACGTTGCAGGCAATGTTGTGCCATCCGCCTCGGGGTCTACCACTTCGAGCATAAGCGGAACCTGGACGGTTTCCGCATCAATAGCGACCGCAGTTTCTGCTTCGGTAAAGACGGGTTCAACCGGTTTCGGAAGCTCGCTTATGAAATCGGCTGATTCCATGCCAGGCGCTTCAGCCTGATTCACCGGTTGGGCTGGCGCTTCCGATTTAGGATGTTCGTCCGGCGCTTCCGGCTCAGGATAATGGGTTACTTGCGTTTCTTTCACCTCTTCCTCAACCGTCGGATATTCCAGACGGGTGAGGGGTGGAGTGGGTAACTCATCATTAAGCAGGACTGTCGCATCCGTCGACTTGGCGGCAACCTGGGCGGCAAGCGCTTCTCGTGGCAGACGCGGGCGGCCACTGCGGATACGTCGTTGTGGCGCGCTTGATGTCGTCGTGATCGTCGGCGCAACAGATTCACTGGCTATTGCTGAATGATCATCCGGCTCAACGCCTGCATTGGCTCCCGATAAAGTCTCGGTATTCACTGGAACTGTATCGGCGGCTTCGCCACGCTTCCGCCGCCGCCCGCCGCGCCGCCCCCGGCGGTTCCGCCCGGACGTCTCCTCTTCTTCAACAGGCGTGGTGATTTCCTCTTGTTTCGCGGCGGTTGTAGTCACTACTTCGGCCACTCGTTTGGGTTCCGGGAGCGATTCCTCAATGGGCAGCGAAATCAGGGGTGGCGGCGTTTCGGCTATCCCCGGTGTGGTATCGGTTTTAATTACAGGCGCATTTGTGAGGCGTTCGCGCCGTTGCCGCTCGGGTTTAGCTGGCTTGACGCTGGACCGCCCTGGTCGCTCTTCCTTGATGGAAGGTTGCTCAGGCTGCCCAAACAGATTGCCCCAGAGCCAGCGGAAAAAACTGGCGTTGACTTCGGGTTTTGGTTTTGGCGCCGGCGGCAGCGGCGCCGGGCTGGTCGGCGCGACGCTCTTGACCGCAGGTTCCTCAATCGTCTCACGCATGGCGGCGTTGACCTGCGCTTCGTACTGTTCTTCGTAATCCTCAGCCAGGGTGTACGAGAGCCGCTGGGCCTCTGACAGTTCCTCAACGCGCAACCGGCTCAATTTAAAGTGCGGCGCCTCCAGTGATTCATTGGGGATCAGCAAAATGCCGACTCGATGGCGCTGTTCAAAAGCGCGGATCGCCTCACGTTTTTCATTGAGTAGGAAGGTCGCGACCTTGACCGGCAACTGAGCAACGACCCGGCCGGTCTTGTCCTTCATGGCTTCTTCCTGAA
>JAGRHM010000317.1 GCA_020445005.1 Candidatus Competibacteraceae bacterium
TTTGCGCTGGGGTGCGTTGCCATTCTTGTTGCCAGGCCGCAGGCGGAACCGCACCGATAATCTGGCTCAAACGCCATGCCTTCTCACCCAGTTTGACCGAAGCAGCGGGCGGTGAACCGGTGACGCCGTCCCGTGCTAGGGCAGTGTCATCGTCGGGCAGCGAAACATCCAATCGGTCGCGCTTACCAGGGACTAATCGCAGTAGCGCCAATGCCTGTGCGGTCAGTCGCTGCGCCAGTCGCGATTCCGGCAAACGGGCCAGCAGGTCAGCAGTGATCCGGGCAATTTCCGCGTTGCGATCATCCAACACTGTTTCCAGAAACGGCTCGTCGGCCATGCTTAACCCATCGGCTAGAACCTGGAGAAACGGCTTGCGGTGGCGGACGATCTCCTCTTTCCAGGTCGCCGTCAGCAATTCCAGGGCGCGCTCTGGTTGCGCCGCGCGCAATTGCCGCAGCAGCGCCAGGCGTTCCTCAAATTGGCCGGTCTGCCAGAGATGTTCATCATCGGTTTCGACGGCAAAGCTCCAGACGGTTTGATGCCGGGCTAGCCAGCGGCCACGTTGACCTAATACCGGTAACAGGGCCGGGCGCAGTTCCGTCTGTTTCGCGCCGACATCCAGCAACGCAGGCAGGTATTCCTCGGGAACCCGCCGCCCGGTCTCGCGCAACAACATCAACCACTCAGGCAGCAGTTCTACGTAATGGCCTTGCAGCATCAGCGTCAGATGTTCGCTGGCCCGGGCGTCGCAGACAGGTATTTCGTCCGGTGGGCAGGGCGGTGACAACGGTCGCGGGTCAGACGCGAGTTTCTGGCCTGCTCGCCGCCACAGCGCCAGCGTCCCCGCCGCGCGCAACAATGTGTCTTCCCGATCTTCGCCATCCAGGCGGCTCAACAAATCGCCCAGCGCACTCTCGCCCGCAGTCAACTGCGGCGCTTGTCGCTCAGTACCCAGCAGGGCGCACGTCGCCAGTTCCTGCCATGCCATGCATGAATCCCCTTCAGAATGCTGCGAACCGTTTTTCCGTCCAGGCGCCCAGCGGCCAGAGTTGTTCCCCATTCCATTCGCCAAACACGGTCAGCGGCATTCCGCCGCCCAGCGCCAGCAAACGCCAGCCCTCGCTGAATCCCGGATTCACCGGCAGCCGGTTCGCTGCCTGATCACGCAGCCACCAGTGATCGGCATCGCCTCGCACCGGCATCACATCCGCCAGCACCGCCGGCAAAATGCTCAGCCACGGCTGTTGCGCGAGCGCTGCGGAATAGGCTTCCAGCAGAGTCGCGCCATCGGCCAATGCTGGCGGCTTGCCTTGTGCCTCGATTAGTACCGGGTTGCGCAACAGGGCGCGCTGCGGGCAATGGCTTGGGAAAAAGCCCAGTTCCGCCTCAATCCAGGTTCCCGGCGCGGCGATAGGCGGCATCGGCTGATTTTGATACGCAAAATCCAGCGCCAGAGCCAGTCGTCCGCATTCCCGCCCCCAGAGCCAGGCATGCCGCACGCGCAGTTGCTCTTCTTCATAGCTGCGCTGACCGATCATCAGCCAGCAGTCGCGCACCCAGGCGTCCGCAGGTAAATCGCTTTCCTGCCAGTTCCAGCCGATGCGCGAGCGAATATCCGCTTGCAAAGGTTCCGGCAAACTTTCCAGGCGTCGATAGCCTTCCAGCAGTAAATATAGAGAACCCAGTTCCGCCAGCAGACGTTCGCTCCAGCCTTCGCCACTCGAAGGGATACTGGCCATGTTTCGTAGCCAGCGAGCCAACCCCGGGGCCTGGGCATCGACCAACCGCGCCGCCATGCCATCCCAGTAACGGGCTGGTTGTTGTTGAACGTGCGCCAGTCCCTGCCGCGCGAGATCGCGCAGCCAACGTTCCAGTTCCTCCAATCCCGCATCCACCTTGCGCTGCCGTTCTGTCGTGCGTTTATCCTTAGCGGCAGCCCGTTTAGCTTGTTGTTCAGGATCGAGATCGGTATCGGGACTGGCTCGCGCCGCCTTGCGTTTGGCGCTTTGCTCACGCTTGGCCAGCCATTCATTGAGCCAGTCCGGCGGTTCGCCCGGTTGCACCGTTTCGGGCTGACCGGACGCCATGAGCAGCAGACCCAGGGCGTGTTTACAGGGAAATTTGCGACTCGGGCAGGTGCATTTGAAGGCGGGTTCAGCCAGGTCAACGCAGACCTGATAAAGCGCGCTGCCCTTGCATTCGCCCCACAGGGCGCGATTGTTCTGACCAAGCGCCGCCCATTTGCCGGGCCGCGCCAGACCGCGAGCGGCTTTCACGGAAGCGTCGTCCGGGGCAAACGCCACAATTTGTTCAGTAGTCAATGTCAACATTGAGGCTTGATTCTAAGCCAAGTTAGGGAGTTTGGACCGGATGGCGCGTCGCCGAATCCGGGGGGGTGCGGAATTTCGGCCTGACGGCCTGCATCCAGCCTATCCCTCCGGTGCGGTTAAAGCACCCATTCTCCCTGGAGATAATGAGGAACTTAAACCAGGGGGTGCCCGACGCCATCAGCGCGCAAAACGGTTTTAGCGGCAGTGGAGAGCGGCACAGTCGAGTGCAGAAGTGGTATGGAAACCGGTTCTGCGGCGCTGAGCGCCGAAAAGGGTCGATAAGCAAGCGTTTTTCGCGCAGCAAATTGGTCGACCTGCGCCGATTTGGCGCGCATCGACTTGGCGCTTTCTCGCAGTTTGACCTGATAAGGGATGCGAACGCCGCGATGGTCTACTGGGGTTCCCACTTTGTGGAGCACGATGCCCAAGTGGCGGAGCAAACGGGCAAAAGCCTGAGTAATCAACAGATAGCAGCACTCGATGTCGTGAGCAAGACCATACAAGAAAATGGTGCGCAGCATGCCCAATAGCACTTCGGATTCACCACCCTTGCTTATATGTCCATAGTTCCAATCCAGGTATGGATTAATCTCATGCGGGTTAGGTGAACGAATAATACAAATGCGCGATATTTCAGCAAGGTTACGGCGGGGTAGATCGGCCTGCGATGTCAGGCAATGCAGTTCTTCAATCGGAAACTTGGCGCTGTGCGGCAGAATCAACCGCATGGCGGCGATCCAAGTTCCCAACCGTCGACTGCGCACAATAAATTGCGCAGAGTAACTGTCCCAGAGGTCATATTCTTCACCCTGCGGGAAAGCGGCGGCATCTTCGAACTGGTTTTCGAGGCAGTAAACATGATAGCGGACCATCCGGTGGATAGCTTGGCTGGTTACCGTATCGGCTAGAATCACTTCATAGCTTTGGTCGAACATGAGTTCTCTCAGGATTCAGGGTTAGGTTTGATCTGGAGAAAATTAAAGATGGTTTGGACGCGATAGGTTACAGCAAGTTTTCTCCCCTGCTGAGACAAGATTGATGGTTTGGTCGCCATTGCTGCTCACCCAGGATCAAAATAGCAGCAAAACTTGCGTCGTTTTGTATTATTTATATTTTTATTTTAAA
>JAGRHM010000318.1 GCA_020445005.1 Candidatus Competibacteraceae bacterium
TTAACCGACAGCCATAGCCAGCGGTTGCGGGCGCTGTCCCAGATCGGCGCGAACAAATCCTCATCGCCGCGCAGACCGGCCATGTTCAGCACATCTTCTTCCGACTCCTCGCGGATGTAGTCCACCACTTCATCCACCGTCAGCCGGCCTACCAGTTTGCCCCGTTCGTTGACCACCGGCGCTGACACCAGATCGTAGCGTTCGAAAGCGCGCGCGGCGTCATCGGCGTTGTCAGCGGCGTTGAAAACTACGGAATCCGTCAACATTAATTCCGCCACCGACGTTTGCGGGTCATTAAGCAACAGCGCCCGCAACGGCAAAACCCCCTTAAGCAGGTGGCGGGCGTCCACGACGAACAGGCAATCGGTGTTGGTCGGCAGATCGTCCCGACCACGCAGCAACCACAACACCTGCTCAACCCGTTGAGTCTCACGCACGGTGAGGACATCCTGACTCATCAAATGGCCGACCTGATTCTCGGTATAGGCCATGGTGGTCTGCAACCAGTCACGGTCGCGGGCGTTTAGCGACTGCAGAACTTCGGTCAGCACGTCATCGGGCACGGCCTCGGCGAATTCGGTCAGATCATCAGCCTCCAGTTGACCGAGCACCCGCACCAGGGCGGGCCGCTCCAGGATCTCGACCAAAGAGTCCCGCACGGCGTCCGAGACTTCTAGCAAGACTTCCCCGCCTTGCCCATCAGGCATTTGTCGCCAGACCAGCAATCGGTCATCCACCGGCAACGCCTCAAGAATGAAGGCAATATCGGCTGGATGCAGACTGCGTAATTTAAGTTGTAACTCGACCAAGTGCTGACGATGCATCAGCGACTCGATGAGATCATGGCGGGGACTGCGCCGATCGCGGTCGACCATGATTTCGATCAGCCGATGCTTCTCCAGCAACTTGACGATTTGCCGCAGATGATCCTCCACCTTGTGGGAGGATTTCCGGGTAATGGCAGCGGGATCGATCATCGGGAATTCGCGTTAGCAATCTTTAGCCTTGAGCCTTTAACCTCGGGCCTCAAAACGTTGCGCCACATAATTCGCCACGATCTGCTGAAACTCGGCGGCGATGCGCTCTCCTTTGAGAGTGACCGTCTTCTCGCCATCCACATACACCGGCGCGACGGGAATCTCACCCGTGCCAGGCAGGCTGATGCCAATGTGGGCTTGTTTGCTCTCTCCAGGACCGTTAACCACGCAACCCATGACCGCCACTTTCATTTCCTCGACTCCGGGGTAACGGGTGCGCCATACTGGCATTTGCTCGCGCAGATAGCTTTGAATATCCTGGGCCAGGCGCTGGAAATAGTCGCTGGTGGTGCGTCCGCACCCAGGACAGGCAGTGACTTGCGGCGTGAAGGAGCGTAGCCCCATCGCCTGCAGGATCTCCTGAGCGACGATGACTTCCTGCCGGCGATCGCCGCCCGGTTCCGGGGTCAGCGAAATACGAATCGTGTCGCCAATCCCCTCCTGCAACAGCACCGCCAGCGCGGCGGTAGACGCCACGATGCCCTTGCTGCCCATGCCAGCTTCGGTCAATCCGAGATGTAGGGGATAGTCGCAACGCGCCGCCAGCTTGCGATAAACCGCGATCAAATCCTGCACTCCACTCATCTTGACCGACAGAATGATGCGGCTGTGACCCAGGCCGATTTCTTCAGCCCGCCGCGCGCTCTCCAACGCTGACAGTATCATCGCCTCATGCATCACTTCGCCCGCCGGTTGCGGCTCCGGCAATCGCGCGTTCTCATCCATCAGCCGCACCGCCAGTTCCTGATCCAGACTGCCCCAGTTCACCCCGATCCGCACCGGTTTGTCATGGCGACAGGCAATTTCAACGATCGTTGCAAACTGCTCGTCCTTCTTCCGGCCGCGCCCGACATTCCCTGGATTGATGCGGTATTTATCCAGCAGCTCGGCGCAGGCAGGGTGTTTGCTCAACAACTTATGGCCATTGAAGTGAAAGTCGCCGATGAGGGGAACCGTCACATTCTGCGTTGCCAACCGTTCCTGGATAACCGGCACGGCGGCGGCGGCTTCCTCGGTGTTGACGGTCATGCGCACCAGTTCCGAACCGGCCTCGGCCAATTCAGCGACCTGCCTGGCTGTGGCCTCGGCGTCGGCGGTATCAGTATTGGTCATCGACTGGACGACGATTGGCGCATCGCCGCCAACAGTGATGGAGCCAATGCGCACGGCGATGCAGGGCCGGCGCGGGAGAGGAGGAGCAGCAAGAGTCATAGGGAGTATTCCTGTGCGAGCTTAACGCAGAAATTCACGACTGATCGCGCGAAATCGATCGGTCCCGGACTGATGCAGCCACTCAAAGGCGACCATTTCGCGGCTGACCACGCGCACGCCCTCGGCGCGCATCCGCTCCAGCGCCAGTTCCACATCACGCGGTGACCTTGAGGAAACCGCGTCGGCGACCAGATAGACCTCCTTGCCCGCCATCCGCAAATCCAGCGCAGTTTGCAACACACAGACATGGGCTTCGGCGCCCATTACAATAATTTGCTGACGGCCGAGCGCATCAATGCGCCTCATGCAATCCCGCTCGGCGGCGCAGGAGAAATGCATTTTCTCCATAAATGCTTCGGCGGGGAGCAAATCGCGGATCGCTGCCACCGTAGGACCCAGTCCCTTCGGATACTGTTCCGAAGCGAGCACCGGCGTTTCCAGCCGTTGTGCGATTTGGATCAACCAGGCGCCGTTCGCGACCGTGCGGTCGGCGTCGTGAATGGCGGGCATCAATCGTTCCTGGAAATCAACGACCAACAGGCAGGAGGTTTCCACTCTCATTAACATCGGTCAATCCTCTTAATCGGCAATCAAGGTAATGAATTTTTGGGGATTGGAACCCGCAACCTGTCGGGTTTGCAAGCCCTGCCAGGCGGGGGTCAGCAAATCCATCGGAATCCGGGGCAGCGGATCGTCCACTACGAGCGTGAACAGACGCATCCGGGGTTCACGCTTTTGTCGACTGAGATTGCCGACCCAGATCGGCAGACCACCTTCCTGCAACCGCTCGCCAACATCCCAGAACCGCAGCAGCCAGCGGGTTTCGGGATGACCACTGTAATGCACCAGGGTTAGCTCATCCTCGCGACCCTCATGGAGTTGCGGCAACACCGGCAGTTCCGGTAATTCAACCTGAGGACTCAACCAGAGCAGTATGTTTTTAACACTCATCTCCGGAGCAGGTTGCCAGCCAGTTTCCTGCAGCCGCTGCTGCAGTTGTTCGCGAGTTCCGGCCCATTGCAGCGATAAATCCTGACGGTGATGACCCTGGAAATCCAGTCGTTGCTGGGGCAATTCCCGCCAACCGCCTTGCCACCATTGCGCCCGGGTCTGCGTGTGCAGCGCGATTTGTGGTTGGTAGCGGTGCAGATCGGTCTGGTAATCAAGACTGACGTGCAATAAATCAGTCGCCAGCAAGGCGGCTACACTGTACGCTAGCAATCCGTGCCAATGCAGGTTCGCTTGCGGATGACGGTTATAAGCAATGGCCAGCGCCGTTACCCAAATCAACCCCAGACACAAGCCGGCCAGGGTGTCGGTCAGCCAATGGATGCCCAGATACAGGCGCGCGAAGGCAATGGGTATGATAATGAACGCTGCCGCCAGGTAAACGAGCCAACGACGAGTCAGCGGGATCTCTCGGGCAGTCAGCGCCGCTAGAAACCCGAAGACCAGGGTGCTGAACGTCGCATGACTCGAAGGAAAGGAGTAACCTTGCGCGCCTTGCGCGAGTTCGATGGGGCTGGAAACCGGTAACAAGGCGCGGAACAATAGATTCGTCGCCATGCCAAAACCCAGCGCCGCCAGCCAGTGCCAGGCCGCCGAGTGATTGCGCCGCCAGACCAACCAGCCGAAGACCACTACGCTCACGGGCAAAGTCACCTGATAATCGCCGATCTCGGCAATGAATACCATCAGGGCATCGACCCAGGGTGTGCGTAACTCCTGGAAAAAGTAGTACAAACTTTGATCCAGGCCGCTGGGTAGCTGCCGCCCCGCAGCGCTCAGACTCAAGCCAAGCAGCATCATCCCACCTAGTAACAGCGTCGCCAGGGTGGCCAAGCCGCGCAACTCCCCCTCGCGCGGATCAAGCAGCGAGGCGCTGATCGGGCCAATGAAGCGCCGGTCCTGGCTCCAAGCGGTGAATCGCTGCAACCAGTCCGTGGCGTGAGTCTGGAATAATCGCACCGCATGAGTGACGAGCCAGGCCGTCAGCCACAACAGCACGGCGACGATCAGGATCAGCACCACCAGCCGTCCAGCGACGCGCGAGGCAATGTCCAGTGAAGCGCCGAACGCCATGCCAGGAATCAGATAGGCCGGCGCCCACAGAATGGCCGAGATCACGTTAGCGATCATGAAATGACGCCAGGTCATGTCCATCATCCCGGCTACAGTGGGAATTGTGCCGCGCACCGGCCCGAAGAAGCGGCCCAACAACACACTCTTACCACCATGCTTGCGAAAGAATTCCTCACTGCGGGTAATCATCTCGGGGTGTTTGGCGAAAGGCCAGATTTGTCGAACGCCCTGGTGAAACACGCGACCGATCCAGAAACTGATGGCATCGCCGACAATAGCGCCCCAGGTCGACCACCAGTAGGCGGTCCAGAACTCCAGATGCCCCAAGCCGATCAGCGCGCCGAGGCTGAACATGACCAGCGCGCCGGGGATGATGACGCCGATAATGGTCAGTGATTCCATCATGGCGGTGACGAAGATAACGAGACTCATCCAGCCGGGATGAGCGGCTACCCAGACAAACAATGCGTTGACAAATTCGGATTGCATCGGTTTCGGATAATAGATAGCAGTAATATTAACTATAGAGGTTCCAAGCATCAGGAATGGAAACAGGGAGTTGTTCCAAAATTTGTCCGGTGCCCATCTTTGTCCGGTATCCATCTGGAAAGACAATAAGATCGCAGGTCAACATTTCATTTTAAGGTTGGAATAATGAGAGCGAACTTTACATCGGGCCAAACTGGCCCGTTTACAGTTCGATACCGTCACTCGCTGATAAGCCTGGTCAATCATTCTATATTTGAAGGTCATTTGGCCCATGGAAAATTCGGTTCAAGATGACAGGATGTGAGGTGAATCATTCGTAAAATCCAGCATCTAACAAGACCCTCAAGACAAACCAAAAATTAGGCACGATGTTTGCAGACCCAATAAATTGTAATGAGCAATAAATCATTTCAGGATTGGATTACAGGAGCCAGTTTTGATGAACACGCAGATCCACCGCAAACAACTTATTATTTTGATGCTGGCTATGGCGCTCGCTGCAGTTTCCTACTGGATTCCCCTGCCGCAGCAATCCGAATCTTATCCATCACCATCGATATTGCATGAATCGACCCATTTAGCAGCGCCAAAAGAAGAGATTACTTATTCACGCGAACCTGCAACGATCTGGCGATTTCCGGTAACCCTCCAGGCGCCGCGCACTCCGGTGCGAGCTACCGCCACGCCGCAGACAAAAGATATCCAATCAGTTCAAACATCACCCGCGACGCAGCTGATGGATCAGCGGGATTTTGTCAATGGGATCGGCATGCCAATAGTCAATCCTTCTCTAGTGCCAGTTAAAGAGCTGAATTACGATCTGAAACGCTAAATTTAAGAGATAGATTCTTTAGAACCGGTCATGATTGACCGGTTTGTAGCGCCCGCCAAGACTTACCCCCTCTCCATCTTCTTCAAACCATCGTCAGTATTTGCATTTCCCTCTGTTATTCTGCTTGAATCCTTCCTAACCCAGTTCATTCTGGCCTGTGGTATCATTCGCCACCACTTATTGTAGGCAAAAGCGAATCGCGCATGGCGTTCTCGTGCAATCCGCGCTGTGGCGGTTGCCCCCAGAATTAAACTGGCCTCGCCCATCACCGTTCGGTAAGGAGAAAAAGCATGAATTACGAGAATATCCGGGTCGAAACCCGTGGCCCGGTCGCCCTGATCACGCTGAACCGGCCCAA
>JAGRHM010000319.1 GCA_020445005.1 Candidatus Competibacteraceae bacterium
ATGATCATAAATTGATTGATTTTCGACGAGTTGGGGATTGAATGAACGGTAATCACCCCTGTGCGCGGGTCTTCCGCGACCCGGTGCATTTTCTGGCGCTGGGCTTTGGCTCCGGTTGTGCGCCGAAAGCGCCTGGCACCTTCGGCACGCTGGCGGCGATTCCCCTGTATCTACTGATGCAGCCGCTGCCCTTGTGGGCCTATCTGCTCATCACCGTGATGGGTTTTATACTCGGCGTGTGGATTTGCGACCGGACGGCGCGCGACCTGGGCGTCCACGATCATCCCGCAATTGTCTGGGACGAAGTGATCGGCTACTGGATCACGATGATCGCCGCGCCGCCAGGCTGGCTGTGGGTTATCGCCGGATTTGCGCTGTTCCGGCTGTTCGATATCGTCAAACCCTGGCCGATTCGACAGATCGATCGCGAGGTAGGCGGCGGCTTTGGCATCATGTTTGACGATGTACTGGCCGCCGGATACGCCTGGTTGCTCTTGCAGGCCAGCGCCTACTTACTGTTGTTGTAACGTTCTACGCCGCGCACAATTTCGGCTTTGGCTTCTTCCGCATCGGCCCAACCGTCCAGCCGCACCCACTTGCCGGTGTCGAGATCTTTATAATGCTGGAAAAAATGAGCAATTTGATTAAGTTGAGCTTTCGACATCTGTTCAAAAGACTCGATGTGGTCATAGAGGGCGCATTCCTGCTTGACCGGCACCGCCAGCAGCTTGGCGTCGCCACCGCCTTCATCGGTCATTTTTAGTACCCCCAGTGGGCGGCAACGCACCACGCAACCGCTGATAACCGGCAGTGGCGCAACCACCATCACATCCAGCGGGTCACCATCGTCACCAAGGGTATGGGGAATATAACCATAATTGCAGGGGTAGTGCATGGCGGTATTCATGAAGCGGTCCACGAATAGCGCGCCAGTCTCCTTGTCCACCTCATATTTGACCGGGTCGGAATGCGCCGGGATTTCGATGATGGCATTGAATTCATCAGGAACTCGATGACCGGCGTCCACTCTATCCAGAAGCATGATCTTGTCCTTTGTGTTGAAGTTAATAATGGGACGCTGATATTACCACGGCTTCAGCCCCCCAGATATGCCTTGCGCACCTCGTCATTCGTCAGCAGGTTAGCCCCGGTATCGGCCAGTACGATGCGTCCATTTTCCAGTACATAGCCGCGATCGGCCAGTTGCAGAGCGCGATGAGCGTTCTGCTCCACCAGAAAGATGGTCACGCCCTCTTCGCGGATTTCCTCCAGAATCTGGAAAATCTGGGCAATGATAATTGGCGCCAGCCCCAACGAAGGTTCGTCGAGCAATAGCAGGCTGGGGCGGCCCATGAGACCCCGACCAATGGCCAACATCTGCTGTTCGCCGCCGGACAAGGTGCCGCCGCGTTGATTGCACCGTTCCTTAAGTCGGGGGAAGAGCGTGAACACCCGCTCCAAATCGATGTCCAGCCGCGCTTGATCGGCGAAGAAACCGCCCATTTGCAGGTTTTCCTGCACGGTCAGACCAGGGAAAATGCGCCGGCCCTCCGGCACAATCGCCAGTCCGCACTGCATGATAATATGCGTCGGTTCATGCGTAATGTCCTGCCTCTCGAAGAGTACCTTGCCTTTCGTGGCTTGGGGCGCACCGCAGATGGTCATCAACAGGGTGCTCTTACCTGCGCCGTTAGCGCCGATCAGGGTGACAATCTCACCGGGATGGACTTCCAGCGACACGCCCTTGAGCGCTTCGATTTGGCCGTAGAAGGTGTGAACTTGATCCAGTTTCAACATCATGGGGGTATTCCTTGATCACTGATCGAATTTTGCTACAGCCGCAAATCTGTGGAGAGAACTGACACTCTACCCTGTCAGTGTCCAATGACAAGCTCAGCCAACTGGGCAAAGAGAGAGCGAAACTGAGTCGACTAGAGCAACCTGTTAGGCAACTTCGGCTAGCTTTTCCACAATGCCTTTACCGTAAGTTGGCGGAGGCAAGGGCTTACCGTCTGTCTTCCACAGCGTCAACCATTCATCAACGATTTCGCAGAGTTCAGAATAAACCGCTTTTTCATCATCTCCATGACAGCATGGACCTATAACGCCAGGGCACTGACCGATGAAGCACTGGTCTTCATCTGACCACGCGACAATTTTTAAATATCTTGCGCTATCATTCATCAACTGATCTCGTCAATTTTTCGCTGTACTTCTCGTTCTTGGTAGGGCTTTGTTTCATCATTGGGCCTGCCGGAAGAGGCATGTTTCTTTCGTATTGGATGCCTAACGGGGCGGCGGATAACCGGCGAGCCCGCCCGAAATGAAATTTCGAGGCGGGTGAAGTCCGGTTGATCCGCTGGTTGTGTG
>JAGRHM010000320.1 GCA_020445005.1 Candidatus Competibacteraceae bacterium
GCGCCGGTAAAGGAACCTTTTTCATGGCCAAATAACTCGCTTTCCAACAGGGCGTCAGGAATCGCCGCACAGTTAATGGCCACGAATGCGCCTTGGGATCGGCAACTTAGTTCATGCAGCGCTCGCGTCAACACCTCCTTGCCAGTGCCGCTTTCCCCTAGTAGCAATACATTCGCATTGGTCGGCGCGATTTTCCGAATTTTCCGGCAGATCTTGAGCATCTCCGGGCTACCGGCGATCACACCCGGTAACGGCATGGTCGTCTGACGAGCCAGCAATTCCCGGTTCTCCTGCTCCAGCGTATACAGGTTATAGGCGCGATCCACCAATAAGCGGAGCACGTCGGCATCCACCGGCTTCTGGTAAAAATCGTAAGCGCCCATTGCAATCGCTTGAAGGGCGTTTTTGCGCTCGTCATTACCGGTGACCACGATAGCCTTGGTTTCCGGAGCCAGCGCGCGAATTTGTTCCAGCGCTTTCAATCCCTCCGAGGCATTGGCCGGGTCCGGCGGCAACCCCAGATCCAGCAGCACAATCGACGGCGTATGCCGCCGCATCTGGGCTAAACCCGTCTCACGATCCTCGGCCATGGAGACTTCATAACCGTCGAAACACCAGCGCAACTGGCTGCGCAAGCCAGCATCATCCTCGATAATCAATAGCTTTCGGCTGGATTCTTCCATTCATGGGTCTCCGCTTGCATACGTGCTGCGTTTGGATTCTCAATCAACGGCAATCGCAGAAAGAAAGTTGTGCCTTGCCCGGGTCGACTGTCGACCGTCAACTCACCACCCGAGGCATGAGCGAATTCGCGGCTTTCATAAACGCCGATGCCCATGCCGGCGTTGCCTTTAGTGGTCGTAAACGGACGGAATAGCCGTTCGCGAATAAACGGTTCGTCCATGCCGCAACCGTCGTCGCGCACCGCAACTATCGCCATTGATCCTTCCGGGTAAACCGTCACTTCAACCACACCATCTGCGTTGGTCGCCTCCTGAGCGTTTTGCAACAAATGTTCGAGAACCGCTACCAGGCGTTCCGGGTCCGCCTGCACCCAGGGTTCGTCGTCGGTTGCAAATCGCGCGACGGGCACCGGACGCTGTACAATACGCGCCTCAACTGCCCGCGTCACCGCCGCTTTCAACGCCATCAAGCGCACGGTGCTAGCGGGCGGCTCCTTACGTAACTGCGCCAGTAACCGGTTCATGCGCTCAGTGGCATTAGCCACGGTCTGGAAAGCATCTTCAATAAACGCCGGGTTTTTGCCGTGGCGCGCAGCGTTGGCCACCACCAGCGCCAATTGGGCAGCGATATTCTTGAGGTCATGGACCACATAAGCTGACAAGCGGTGGAACGCCTCGAATTGTCGCGCTTCGCTTAACGCCTCATTAGTTTCCAGCAACGCCACATAACTGGCTACCTGACGACCGGCGGTTTTGAGCAGGTCGCGATCCTCCCAGTTAATCTGCTGCGGCGCGCGGGCTTCAGTGAGGACCAGGAAACCCTGTAAATGATTGCCCAGCAGCAAGGGCACAATCAACCAAACCCGGCGTGTTTTACCCAACCAGTCGGGCAGAACCAGATCCCCATACAATTCCGGTTCACGCCAGTACTCATCCAATTCAATGACCCACTGGCGCTTCTCCAGAAAAAGCGTCAATGATGAATGGGTCGGTTCGACCAGAATCGCCGGTTCGTTACGATCACGGGTGTTATAGCGAGCTACCAGAGTGAAGCCAGCCGGTTCCCGCCGCACCCAGAGCGCGCCGCCCGTGCTATGGACGATTTCGGCTACGGCGCGAATGACTCGTTCCCAGGGAGGCTCGTTCGGATCGCCGGAAGACAGGGTGCCGATAAACTTCAACCACTCTTCCCGATAGTCATATTTGTAGTTGAAAAAGTGCTTGTTCATCAGCACCAGCGCCCGGGCGCGCAATTGCCCGGAAAACAGCAGCGCCGCCAGCAGGACGCCCGCGCCGGTCAGAAACGCGAGTTGCAAGGTCGCGCCCCAGGCGCCGCCGTAAGTTCGGACATAGTAACCCGTGCCCGCCATCGTCAGCAGATAAATTCCAGCGCCGAAAATCGTTGCCGAATGCAGCACGACGCGCCGCGAAACGAACACCTCCATCGACCATTCCGGGTTGCGGGCCGCCGCCACGGCGATCATGGGCGCCGCGAAAGCGCCCACCAGTCCGCGCGCCTCCCAGATGACCGGATCCAGTCGTTTGAACAACAGCGCGTCGGCGTACAGGAAAAAATCATAAGCGAACAACAAGCCCAGTCCCAGATACAGAAATTTGGTAGCCCAGCGCCGTTGAGGATGGGTATTGCGGAAGAGTTGCTCAACTAGCGCCAGCCCAAAGATGGCTAAACCAATATGTCCGAGAATGCCAGCGTCCACGGGTAACTCAAACCGGGAACCCCATAAAGGTTGCAAGTCTATTGCGAATAGCACGGTTGCATAACCCACGAGTATGGCCCGGAACCATTGGACCCAGCGGTTCGTCCAGACTTCACGCACCAGCGGTTCGAGCAGCGCGGCCAGAAAAGCCAGCCACGCCACATTGCGGATAATTTCGAGTAATTGATACAGCCAATCCGGCGCTAATGCCCCGGCGCCAGCGTACATCGCCGCTCGCAATGCCCACAACAGGGTGATTAGCACAGCGGCCACCAGTAGCCCGCCCTGCAAGCGGCCGCGCCAACTGGTCAATAGCAACAGGAAAAGAATTAGCCAGCCGGCGGCTGCGACGCCATAGCCAATGACTCCCAGTAAGCTCACGGATGCTCCAGCCGGCGGTTAGTGCGCGCCCCGACCCCACAGCGCAGTATGCACCGTCTGTAACAGGATCAGAATATCGAAAAAGAAGCTGTAATTCTTAATGTAGTACATGTCGTACTGCAATTTTTCCCGGGAATCCTCCTCGGATGCGCCATAAGGATAGCAAATCTGCGCCCAACCGGTGATGCCTGGCTTGACCATATGGCGCATGGAGTAGAAGGGGATTTTTTTGGCCAGTTCGGCGACAAATTGCGGTCGTTCCGGACGTGGACCTACAAAGCTCATATCACCGCGCAGGACGTTGAATAATTGCGGCAATTCGTCAATGCGGGTATCGCGTAGCACCGCGCCCACCTGGGTGATTCGGCTGTCGTTGGCTTGCGCCCAACGCGCAACCCCATCTTTTTCAGCATCGGTGCGCATACTACGGAACTTGATCACTTCGAACAGTCCATCATTCAAACCAACCCGGGTTTGCCGGTACAGGATGGGTCCGCGAAATCCCGACTCGATCCAGATCGCCAGGGTCGCGCCCAGCATCAGCGGCCATGCTAACGACAACAAAACCAAACTGACGGCGATATCGAACAACCGCTTCATGGTTTCCTTAATCAAGGCCCGCTGAAAGCTATCCGCGAAAATCAGATTGCTCGGTCGTAGCGCATCAAGTTGAATTTTGCCCGTCTCTCGTTCGTAGAAATCCAGGAAACTGCTGATGCGAAATCCCTGGATTTTGCATTCCAGAACCTGATCGATGGGAAATCCTTTGCGGCGGTCGTCCAGCGCTACCACAATCTCGTCAATCTCCAGGCGCTCCGCCAAATCAGATAGATGGTTGGATACGCGAAAAAGGTCGTTGGCTGGAACGCGCAAATCTTCATCCTCGTGAAGCTGCACATAACCAGCGACCAGAAAACTGATACTGGTATTCTGTTGCATTTCCTCGATGCGACTGGCATTTTGACCCACGCCCAACACCAGGATCCGACGTTTGAGCACCTCGCGGTCAGACGCTTCAAAGAACACAAAACGCAGGAGTAGAACGCCGAAAAAAGCAATGCCAAAGCTCAGACTGAACTCGCCGCGTCCCAGAGACAGGTCTGGAAACAGATAGTACGCCAGCGTCATCACAAACAGGCCGACCAGGAAGCTGACGCCGATGCGCAACAACATATCTCCCCGGCCGCTCCAGAAATTGCGTTCGTACAAACCCATCGCGGTCATGATGGACAGCATGACCCCAACAAAAACCAGCGCGCTGGGCGCAAGCTCATTTATTTGCGGCATGGTGCCTTGGTTGGTTAACACCATCATGCGCAACGATCGGCCAAAATAGATCGACCAAAACAGCAGAAGCATCTCGGCGACCAGCAGCGTCAGGAATGCCCGGGAGACATAATGTCTGAAAAGACGAATCATGAAGTACTTGATGTGCTATTGAGAAGTTGATCGGAACCCGCATTTTGTGGGGAAAACAGCTACACTTTTGCGGCTGTTCCTCCCCAGTGTGCGTTCTATACTAGCCCGGTATTCGTCCTAATTAAATCCTTGCAAACGGAGCATGATCGATGTTTGACCTCGCCACTACCCGCATCGGGATTATCGGCCTCGGTTATGTAGGTTTACCGTTGGCCGTCGAATTTGGCCAGCATTTTCCCACCTTCGGCCTTGATATCAATCAGACGCGCATTCGGGAATTGCAGGCGGGAACCGACAATACGCTGGAAGTAACAGCCGAGGAGCTCCGTCAGGCTCATCAGTTGCGTTATACCGATAGTCCGGAGGATCTGGCGAATTGCAATGTATATATCATCACGGTTCCCACCCCGGTTGATGACTATAAGCGTCCCGACTTCGCTCCACTGATTGGCGCCAGCACCACGGTCGGGCGGCTGCTTAAACCCGGCGATGTCGCGATTTACGAATCAACCGTCTATCCCGGCGCCACCGAGGAAGTGTGCGTACCGATCCTGGAGCGGGAATCGGGGTTGCGTTTCAATGGCGATTTCTTCGCCGGCTACAGCCCCGAGCGCATTAATCCGGGCGACAAAGAGCATCGGCTGACTACCATCCGTAAGATTACCGCCGGCTCAACGCCTCAAGCAGCGGAATTCGTGGATGCTTTATATCGGTCCATCATTACCGCTGGTACGCATCCGGCTTCCAGCATCCGGGTGGCGGAAGCCGCCAAGGTGATTGAAAACACCCAGCGCGATGTCAATATCGCTCTGATCAACGAGCTGGCCTTGCTGTTCAACCGGTTGGGCATCGATACCGAAGAGGTCCTGCTGGCTGCGGGCAGCAAATGGAACTTCCTGCCATTTCGCCCGGGGCTGGTGGGTGGTCACTGCATCGGCGTCGATCCCT
>JAGRHM010000321.1 GCA_020445005.1 Candidatus Competibacteraceae bacterium
TTCGAGGCATCGGCCCGTGGACCGGCGACATGGCCGCGATCTTCTATTTTCAGGAGCCGGATATCTGGCCGGATCGGGATGCCGCCGCCAATAAAGCCTTCCGCCGCTTGCTCCGCGAGGGGCAATCCCTGGCGGAAGCCGCCGCCCGATTCGCCCCCTACCGCTCGTTTCTGGCGCTGCATCTGTGGCGGTGGGTGGATGGGGCGCTCTGAAGGATGGCTATCGAAGTTCGGGAACACCGTTCGCCGGTTCGAGTAAGCTCAAGGGGACCAGGAAGTCATCGGTGGCTGTGGTCAAGTGGCTGACGCCCGGATGAACCGGCTCAGATGATACGTGGCCAGTTGCACATCGGCTTCGGTCAGCGAGGCGGGTTGGTGCTCCAGAAACGAAGGTAGCGCCTTGGGGTTGAGTACCCAAACCATCTGACTATGCGGTTTGGCGGTTATTTTGACGAACCACCCCGGATACAGCACCACGGCGCGCACCACGAACGCTCGGCCGGTGGAATCACGTAACAGATCGCGCAGCCAGTGGGCCTGAGCCTTGCCCTGCACCACCGGATCGCGTTCGGGCGCGCGGCCGGCGATGGTGACGCGCTCACCGTCGTAGACGATCTCGGCCGCACCCTTTGCGGGCTTGCGATACGTCTTGGTTTCGACGGCGAACATCCCGGTCGGGCCGATCAGGACGTGATCGACGTTGAAGCCGTCGCCAACCAAGTCGTGCAGCACGCGATAACCACGCGCCCGCAAGATTTCCAGATACTGCCCGACCGCCCGCTCGCCATCGCGTGCCAGGCGCAATTGCCGGATCTTGCGCCGGAGCACGAACAGTTTGCGGGCAACATAGGCGATG
Source organism: Candidatus Competibacteraceae bacterium (assembly GCA_020445005.1). Taxonomy (GTDB): domain Bacteria; phylum Pseudomonadota; class Gammaproteobacteria; order Competibacterales; family Competibacteraceae; genus UBA2383. The sequence goes on from JAGRHM010000321.1 coordinate 856, forward strand.
ACCACGACCGTTATCACTGTGTACACCAGTGGCTGAGGTGGAAGGTTCAACCACCACCGGAGCCATTCCATCAAGGTGATCGCCAGCAAAAACACCGCAACCATGAAATAACTGAGCATATCCTCATCAAGGACGCGGTTGATTTCCTCGTCGAGCGATTGGCCGGGATTGCGCAGCGGCGCTGCTTTCAGGGGTGAGCGGGAATCAGGAGGGAGTGGTTTCATTTGGCCCGCGAGATCTGGATCGCTTCATACCCCTGTTGCCCTGTAATTAGGCGGGGATACGATAGGCTACATGGCCTTCGAGTCGGAGCTGCCCAAACTTCGCAAGCCAGCGTCGCATCCTGGCGCGGGAGGTGGCTGATGTGTTGGTTGTCGCCGCAGGGCACGTCATCGAGCTTGTGCGCGCCGTGCCAGATTTCCACGGCGAATTCGTCGTGGGGATTGGTCGGCTCCGCCACCAGGCGCAGCGGATCGCCGGCCCGCATTCCGTGGATCGCGTCTTCCACATCGTAATAGGCCAACCCCGCCACCCGGAACTGATTCATCAACAGCTTGCGGGGCGCCGGACGCGCGACGGCGGGCCGGGCGAGAACGCCCGGCGGCGGCGAAGGCGGCCAGCGCAACACGAGACGGCGGGTGACGAGCATGGCGGATTCCCGGATGGGTGTTATTCCGCGCTCTTGCGCAGCCGGTCGGCGTCGTTCCGAAACTGATCGATCCGGTTTTGGTCACTGCGGATCAGGGCATCGTATTTTTGGGTGACGGCGTTCATTTCCTCGGAGATGCTTTGCTCCCAGGTTGCCCCGGCCAGATTGTTGTTGGCTAATAGTTTCTTCCGGCGCAAGTTAGCCATTTCGCCGTCCATCGCGCTGCGGTGGTCGGTGATCCGGCCTTCCAGGCGCTGGATCTCCCGGTCGATTTCGGTCAGCCGCCGCTCGCGTTCCAGGGCGCTAGCGGTCTGCTGGATGCGCTTCAACTCCTCCGCGTCGGCGGGGGAAGGGGCGGAGGCCGGTGCCGCTTTCTGGAGGGTGAGTTCGCCGCCCTTGGCCGACGCCGGGCAGGGCGCGCTTTGGTAGACCACCTGGCCAGCGTCGTTGACGCATTTATTGACGGCCATGGCGGGAGATAGGGTCAGGGCTAGCAGGGTGGTGGCCGATCCGAAGGCAAGTGTGGCGGGTTTCATAAAGCGACCTACGTTTCTATCGCAAGACATTAGTTAATAATAGTAACATATAACATGAATCATACGCGGGGAATCCATGTCTTCATGCGACGCCGAGTTGCGGCGCCGCTCCCGCTGGTGCCCAAGCGCGCCGGTTGGCCCCGGCTAACGCGGCAATGACTTCGATGTGCCTGAAGTGAGCGGCACGAATCCGCCCACAACTTCCGGCGGTTCTACGCGATCACCGTGACCCGGACCTTGTTCGGCGGCTGGGTGCTGGTGCGGGAGTGAGGCCGGATAGGACGGCCTGGGACGGTGTGGGAGAAGTGGTTCAAGACCGAAACCGCCTCCATCGAGGCGGGCGCGAAAGTGCGGGAGCGGGAGGAGAGGCGCGATTATTGGCGTTTCTAGGTAACAGGGCTTGTAGAAGCGACAACCAATCAAACAACAACTTTGGGGTGGCGTCGGTTTCCTGATTGGCCTTAACCCACGACGCAACCGATCCGTTGACAAGGAGCAGCGTGATGAATCCCCATTATGAAGTAGTCTTCTACGGAGAAATCGAAAACGGTAAGGAAAGGGCTCAAGTCCAGGTCCTGTTGGCCAAAATGGCTGGGAAACCCACCGGGGAAGCGGGGAGCTTGTTTTCTGGGGATCGGGTGTTATTAAAAAAATGCCCGTCTCGCGAACACGCCCAGAAGTACGTGGAGTTATTCACTAAAATTGGTGCCAAAGTCCACATTGAAACCATTGGTGCTGAGACGAGAGCGCCATTCGTTACTCAGGCCCCATCATCGGTTCCACCACCGATCAAGGCGCGACCAGCCGCCGCACTCAAAAGCCCTCGCACCCTGTTGGTCGGTAGCCTGCTTCTGGTCATGGGGATTGGCATCGGCTTCTGGATTGCGGATCAATACTTCGTCTATCAAAATTTAGCGGTGATCACCCCCATCACCGCGAAACCACCGGCCGAGGCGAATCACGCCGCAACCGCCCCTGACCTTCAGCCGGAACCCGTCACAGGCATTAAGAATGCCATTGCTCAAATTGAGCAGCAATCCGGGAAACGGAAGCCGAAGACAATAAGTATGCAGGTGGACTGATCAAGACACTGATTGACTTACGCTAGCTACCCTCCGGCAAACCTCCGCTATGTTGCAGCAGCGCGCCCACGCCAGCTTGTTTCGCATCGGCCTGCGCTACAGTGTAGACGGCCAATCGTTTAACCCTCCCGAAGATGCCGCCGTGCAGTTGGGCCTTGTCGAACACGAATTGGCTGAATTCGAGGTTAAGATCGCCGAAGCTGAGATCAACGCCGCGCGCTACAGTGGAGGGTTGGTGCAGGCTATATCGTTGAGTACGGTAGCTCAAATGAAGCAAACACAGGCCATGTTAGATCAAAGGCGACTGGCACTTAAATTTTCACTCCCACAATATATCGGCTTCAAGTATGGGATGACATCTGCATCTTCAACAGATTTAATCACAGCCAATAAACATGAAGAGCCAACGATGCCAAAAGAAAAGCAATGGCGTATTGTCGAAATAGATTCAAGGGTTACAGAATCTAATAATAGTTGGTGGCGTTATGCATGGCGGCTAACGCTAGCAAACGATTCACAACAACCAATGATGTTTAGCGCTACGATCGAATTTCAAGATGCAGATGGTTTTGTTATTGATCAAGATTCTGAAAATGGATTAATCCCCACTTTATCTGAAAAAACATTTACAGGATATAAATTAGTGACTATCCCGGGAGCTGCAAAAGTTGCAAAAACCATGGCTAAAGTAGGAGTAAAGTAATTCCATGATTAAAATTAACAAACACTTTATAATCGATTCTTTCATTACCACGCCAGTGTTTGGGAAGACAGTTCACAAGTGTCCAAGCATGGATGGCAAACCGGTCTATCAGCAGGCGGAATGTGCCGAGACTGCAGGAGAAATCCTGAAGATCGAAATAGCTAAACCATCCGAAATTCGCAAAGCGACGCCTGAGGAAGTTGAGCAGTGCCTGAGCCTTATTAAAATACGTTATAAATATAAAGACCCAGATAGTCTGGAATTGGAAAGCGATGCCTATATTTCAATCTATCCCGGCGGTCGCAAAGAAATCCTTATGCGTATCAATGGTAAAAACTCTTATGGTGCCTATACTGGTGCCAAGCCGGCCTATTGAAAGTACAAACCCAACGACCAATTTGATAATTTAAAATTATTTGATTAATAAAATTTTCTGGGGGCACAGTGAAAGATTTTGTATCAACTTTTATAGTTATCGCTATTGCAGCA
>JAGRHM010000322.1 GCA_020445005.1 Candidatus Competibacteraceae bacterium
AGAGTTTCAATACAGCTTCTTAGACCCTCAAGCCAGGTTTACTTTCCTAGAAAAAAAAGCCCCGCCGCTTGCGGCGGGGTTCTTTACACAAGATTTCTTCCAGCCGCCTTGATGCGATTCCTGATGGTGTTTAACCGGCTTGTGCAGGGTTGGTTGGAACCTCCAGGGCCAAGTACAGCGATCCGCCTTCGCGTTTCACCAGCAAGGGCACGCGCTTACCGACCGGCAGTTGTTTCACCAATTGCTGAAGATGCGCGGCGTTTTCAATCGGCTGACGGTTCAGACTGAGCAGAATGTCGCCTGGCCGCACCCCCGCTTCCGCCGCGATCCCTGGTCCCACCTGCTGTACCTGTGCGCCTTTCTCACCATTCGGTAGATCAGCAACCAGCACATTCAGACGCGGCGAACCGCCATTGGCAGCATCATTCATGGCCAGTTCCTTTTGCTTCGGGTCCGGCAATTTGCCGAAGGTGACCGCGATATCCTGTTGCTTGCCATCACGAATCACCGTCAATTTCTTGGTCGCGCCGGGTTTGGTCGAACCCACTAATGGTGGCAAGTCAGCGCTGTCGATGATCGATTTCCCGGCGTAGGCGGTGATCACATCACCCGGTTGAAGTCCCGCCTTGGCTGCTGGACTGTCTGCGTTCACCGCTGATACTAGCGCGCCGCGCGGTTGATCCAGATTAAACGATCTTGCTAAATCTTGCGTGACCTCTTGCAAGGTAATGCCCAGCCAACCCCGGGTGACATGGCCATCTGCTTTGAGTTGCGCCACGACATCCATCGCGACATCCGCCGGGATGGCGAACGATAGTCCCATGTAACCGCCGCTGCGGCTGAAAATCTGTGAATTGATGCCCACCACCTGGCCGGTCAGATCAAACAGTGGTCCGCCGGAATTACCGGGATTGATCGGCACATCGGTCTGAATGAACGGTACATAGGTATCATTCGGTAATGACCGACCCAAAGCGCTGACGATACCCTTGGTCGCGGTGTGCTCCAACCCGAACGGCGCGCCGATCGCGAACACCCATTGTCCAACCTTCAAGTTATCGGGACTTCCCATCGTTACCGTCGGTAATCCGGTCGCGTCAATCTTGAGTAGCGCAATGTCCGAATTGGGATCGCTACCAATGACCTTGGCCGGAAATTCGCGCTTGTCGCTCAGTCTAACCGTCACTTGATCTGCACTATTTACTACATGATCATTGGTGATGAGATAGCCATCGCTGGATATGATGAAACCGGAGCCCATACCCTGCATGGGGCGACTCTTGCCGCTGGGTGGAAAAGGCGGCATCGGGAACTGCTTGAAAAACGGCGCAAACGGATTGCTATCGTCATTCAAATCCGGCATCCCTCGCCGGCTCATAGTGGACTGATCCTTGCCGGTCACCGTGATATTTACGACCGCCGCCGCATTCTTTTCAACCAGCGCGCTGAAATCCGGAACAGTCATTTCCACCCGGACCGGCGACGATGGCTCGAAGGCGAAGGCCGGGGAGAAGTTGCTGACGATCAACGCCACACTGCCGGTCGTCAGCGCAACAGCGAGCGCGAGTTTTCTGACTTTGCTGGAAAGTTGCATGGTTGTATCCTCTTGCCCTATAAAGTGAATGATTAACATGACCGGAAACAATCCGGCTTCTTCGATACGCGATTGTGTACAGCCATGCTTAAGGGAATCTTAAGATCCGCGATGCAGTAGTGTTCTGGACTTGGAGTTTATATAATACCTTATCGAAATTTGATTGAAAATCTATAATTTTATAAGGAGTCTCAAAATGGTTTTAATTCCTGTTCTTTGCCCAGCGTGTGGTCATGATCAAATCTCAAAACGTGGAAAAACAGCGAACGATAAACAACGCTACCTTTGTCAAAACACGGAGTGCCCTGTGAGTTCATTTATTCTAGACTATGGTTAGAATGGATATTTACCTGACGTAAAGAGGCAAATTGTTGATATGGCGATCAATCTCTGGAGGGTCTGATTCCCCGCAGCTTGCTGCGTCACGAATCAGGTATCCGTGTTTTTTGGTCGTAACTTACTATAAGAATAAAGATATTAAGAAAGAGACGACCTTTGGATTGATGTTATCCTTGATTACAGCAACTGCCTTTGGGAGTGCAGCCAAATACCCCGCAGCTTGCTGCGGGGTCGTTTATTAGAAAAAATTCTTTTATTACAGTACACAAGAAGTTGAATAGTGCTGGTATACCGCTTAGCGTACATTTACGGATGAATCTTTGCAGTACCCTAAGTACTGGCATCTGTTCTGCGTGACCATGATCAGGGTAAAGGAAACGATCACTGCAATGATGAGAGGCATCAAGATCAGGCCGATGTTTAGTTTCGCCCGCAGGGATAGACGATTGAGCAGACGCATTGTCAGACCCCACAACATTCAAGTCAGCCGCTCCCAATGATCGTTGGGCAAGGGCATCGGAGAATAGTGGGCCAGCCGTGTTAAATTTAGATGGGCGCAAGGCAAAAATTGGGAAGATCATAGCCGAATCAACACGTATGCGAAGTGAATAAAATGTATTCGCTTAAGCCTGAATTCTGATTATGATCGGCTGCACAATTGCGTCGCGCGCCCGGTAAGCCCAAGCCGTAGGGTGCACTCCAACTACACGAAACCTCAAGGAATTTTGTCGATTATGCAATTTCATGCTTCACCCAGAACCCTGGCGCTGGGGGCGATCCCACCCACTCGCCTGATCGCTTACAGCGTCGCGCTGGCGGCGCTAGCGGTCGCCCTGTCGCCGATCAGCATTCCCATCGGTATCGCCAAGGTTTCCCCCAGTCAGCACTTCATCAACGTCATCGCCGGAGCGCTGGTCGGTCCCTGGTGGGGGTTGGCGGTAGCCTTGGTCACTTCATTAATCCGCAACGCCATCGGTTTGGGTACGCCGCTGGCTTTCCCTGGCAGCGTGTTCGGCGTCGTGCTGGCGGGCTTGGCCTATCGCTATACCCGCAATGCGTATTTCACCGCCCTGGGTGAAATCATCGGCACCGGCTTGATCGGCGCATCGGTCGGGGCGCTTCTGGTTGCCCCCTACCTGATGGGTAAAGACCTGGCGTTGACCGTGTTGATTCTGCCCTTCCTGTTGTCCTCGGCGGCGGGCGCAGCGCTGGGCGTCATGGGCCTGGGGATTTTACGGCGGCTCGGTTACCTGCGCTGAGCCCTATGACTGAACCGCTTATTGCTTTCCGGGATTTCACCTACCGTTACCCCACTGTTCCAACCCCGGCTCTTCATCATCTGACATTGACTATCGCGGCGGGCGAATTCGTGCTGCTGGCCGGGGCCAGCGGTTCCGGTAAATCGACGCTCTGTCGCTTGTTGAATGGCCTGATTCCCCACCTGCACGGCGGCGCATGGCAAGGTCAGCTCCAGGTTGCCGGCCTCGATCCGCAAAACGTGTCGCCACGTCGGTTGAGCGGCGAGCTCGGATTGCTGTTGCAACGACCGGACGCCCAGTGTTTGGCGACCACCGTCGCCCGTGATCTGGCTTTCGGTCCCGCCTGCCAGGGGCTGGATCGACCGACCATCGCCCGACGGACGAATGAGGTCGCAGAACGACTGAATATCGCCCATCTGCTGGATCGTTCCCCGCACACCCTGTCCTGTGGCGAGCAACAGCGCGTGGCTCTGGCTGGGGTACTGGCCCTGCAACCGCGCATCCTGGCGCTAGATGAACCCTTGGCCTTTCTCGATGCTGCCGGGGCCGACCAGTTGCGCGAACGGTTGCGCCATCTACACGAGGCCGGGATGACGATCATCGTCGCCGAACATCGGCTGAGTGAGCTGACGGGCTTGGCCAGCCGGATGCTAGTACTGCATCAAGGTCGGCTGGTCGCGGACGGGATGCCGGATCAGGTATTCGCCAGCAACGTTTCCAATTGGGGGCTGGAATCGCCTGAACGCCTGTCAGCGTTACCACCGCCGATCGCCATCCTGCCGGCGCCGGTGATCGAGTGGGAGGGCGTCGAGTGCATCCGCGAAGAGCGCGCTGTGTTGTGCGGGGCCAGTCTGGCCGTGGCTCCAGGCGAAATCGTGGCCTTGTGCGGCGCGAACGGCGCAGGCAAGAGTACGCTGCTACGGCACGGCAACGGTCTGTTACGCCCGGCAAGCGGTGAGGTGCGGGTGCTGGGACAACCCATCGGGCGGCGCCCCGTGGCGGAAATGGCGCGTGACGTCGGCCTGGTCATGCAACAACCCCTGCACATGCTGTTTGCGCCCACCGTGCGGGCTGAATTGGCGGCCGGGCCACAAGTTTTGCAGCGTCATGATCCTGACTGGTGCGCGCAATTGAGCGCGCGTTTTGGCCTCGATCCTCTGTTGGAGCGTCCTCCGCACACCCTCAGCGCCGGGGAGCAGCGCCGACTGGCGATCGCGGCGGTGCTGGCGTCGCGCCCACGGGTGTTGCTGCTGGATGAACCGACCGCCGGCCAAGACGCCGCCGCCCGCGCCACCTTGCGTACTCTGCTGCAGGAATGCGCCGCCGAGGGCGTGGCCATCGTGATTGCTACACATGATACCCTCTGGGCCAGGTCTATCTGCCAACGCGAGGTCCTTCTCGCCGAAGGACAGATTATTGATCCTCACGAAAGCCGAGGTAGCCTGGATGCAACGCGGCGGAATCCAGATTGTCCCGGATGGCGCTGCGCTGCATCCGGGCTACAACCTTCACTGCATTCGTTACCAGGTTTCGACCCCCGCACCCTGTTGATCGTTTATCTGCTGGGTTGCGGACTGATCCTGCTGGCGATTCGTCCATTGGAATTGTTGCCGCTGCTGGCGATACCCTTGTTGGGTATTACTCTCGGGAGGCATGGCGCTGCATGGTGGCGGGTCGTGCGCCTGCTGGGGCCGACTCTGCTGCTTTTTGCGGTGATCGTCGGCTTCGGCAGCAGTCTGGAAGCCGGGATCGGGGCCATATTACGCCTGTTGGCGCTGGTAACCGCTAGCGTGTGGTTCTTCGCCCTGACGCCGCCGGAGGAACTTGGTGAAGCCTTGCTGGCCAGCGGCCTGTCGCCCCAGGCAGTGTTCCTGCTGGAAGGAACCTTGCGGTTCGCGCCGACTATGGCGACGCTGGCGCGCGAGGTGCGCGAAGCGCAGGAAAGTCGAGGCATACGTCTCGATGGATTTTACCTGTTCCGCAACGGCCCAGCCTTGCTTGCTCCCTTGCTGACCAGCGTGATGCGGTTCGCCGATGACCTGGCGGAAGCCCTGGAAGCGCGCGGTTTCGGTGGCCCGACCCGCACGCCGCTACGGGACTACCGGTTTCGTGCGCGAGACGGGCTGTTGGCGCTAGGGGCGATGGCAGTCACCATTCTGGCGGTTGCGACAGCGTTTGCTTAGCAGGCAAGTATCCGGCTCATCAGCCGGTTCGCCTGCTGGATCGCTTGTTCCTGATCGACCTTGGCGATTTCAATAACGGCCAGAGCCTCGTCTTCGCTGCATTGATCAAACTGGTGCATGGAGGGACAACCGCCCTCATTCAAGTCGCTCGGCTCAAATTTATCCAGGTCTCCGCCATACCGGCGCTTGTTGGTCATCATAATATTTTGACCGATATCGCTCAGCAGATAGATAAACAGTCGATTCATATAGTTGTGTCCCAACGCATTGGGATAGAAGGCGTGAAAACAGGTGAAGTTAATGGCGTTCGTGAAATTGCGGATCACTTTGAGCCGTCCCCGGTTAAAAACTCCAGCCAGAATCGGCGCTGGGGAGCGGTTTTCAAGCTTGTACCAGGGCTTTCTATGTCGGGTCAGGAATCGCTGATGAAATCCCTGACGAATACCGTAATCCAAATAAGCAATGACGTTGTTATTATGATGCTCCCTGATGTTCAAACAGTGAACGGGCGCGTCATTTTTTTCAAGGCATTTAAAATCTTCGTCGGTAAATACCGGTTGTCTGATTTGCGGACTCCGGGTGATGCAGGGGCAATAATTTTCTGGATCAAGCCCCCATTGAGTTATTTTTCCTCTGTTTAACGCAAAGAATTCGTTAGCGCCAGTTGCAATACCCCTGACAAACTTACCGTATTCCGCAATGCTGGATAACTTGCCAGGTATTGCTGTCTGTTCGTACAACCCCGAAATAATTGGCGACCACTTTTTATTATATATTAACTGGTGAGGCGCTAATGCATATTGAAAAGAATCTTCAAAATCTGTGATGTTGTCAAGTTGATTAGCATGGTCAATTCGGGTAATTTTTATGGGTTCGACAACGCCATCTTTCCGGCACAGTAAAATGCAAACCGTAGTAATGACTTCCGGGAAAATGGCCTTCTCGTTTGAGAAAAAGATCATCTGTTTAAGCAAACCATTTTCCACCAGCGATTTTTTGACTTGCCTGCCATAGCCTGTGTTAAAAAACTCGAAAGGCAGGATATAGGCCAATCTGCCGCCAGCATTGAGTTCTTTTAATGACCGGATAAGAAAAACTGAGGCGATATTCGCATAACCATCAAGCCTGATACCAATTTTCTTCTCAATTTCCGGTAGAATACAATGCCTGTTCAGGAAATTCTGAAACCGCATATAGGGAGGATTGCAAACGATGGCGTCATAGCTTTGTAGATCGGCCTCCAGATAATCGGCTACTTCGATGAAAGGGCGCGGGCCGTTGCCATAATCCAGATAGCTAATAATCGTCGGATCGATCTCGTAAGCTTTATAGATGGTGCCAGGGATTACGGAGTGACCGGTTCTCAAAAACGCATCGAAGAACGCGCCAAGGCCGAAAGCTGGATCAAGTATTGATGCGGGGTTATCCTTAATAATCCATGCAATCATTAAATCAGCAATGTTATATGGAGTAAAAAACTGGCCAAATTTTTTTCGATGCTTAATTGATGTTAAGCCAATGTATCTTGGCTCATGCATTTATAATATCTCTTAAGAAAACTTCTTTGTCTAGATATCCTTTTCCACCTTGAAAGGTCACTTAAAAAAGCAATCTTCCACGATCCAGCTCTTTAATTGACGATTTGTGATTGGGCATATCAATTCTACCTAAAATCTCTTTGCCTACCTGAATATTAACTTTAATAGTTGTTTTTTGTTGATTTTTTACATCTTGTTCAATTGAGAAAAATTTTTCTTCGTTTTCATCATTAGATACTAATTCAAGAATTTCCTTAAAAGAAATCACATACGCTTTATCAAAAAAGACTTGCAAATAGTAGTGCTTTACATTGTATTTTTGTATCCACCTATTGACTAGCGCGATGTCCTCCATTTTTGGAGTAATACTTAAATAATCTCTTCTATGAAGTATCTTAATGTTTTCTTTTAATACTCTTAATAAATCTTTTAGTTCCCTCAGCTCCTTAGTTACTGACCATGATGGGAGTCTAAAGTCTAGGTCTCGAAATTTATCCGATGAAAATTGAATAATGTTAAAAATATTGATATTTTTTCTTTTTAGTAAAGAAAGATAAGGTTCTTCTAATATCATTCTCTTTAATCTACTACATTCTAAAATTGCTTTTTCTTGCCTATCGGTCATAAAATTATTATATTTCTTTACCAAAAATGAACTAGATCTAATTTCGAGTGCAGCTATTGCTTTTGAAATATGCTCATCATTTTCAATATCAACCTCGTCGTTAATAAAGTCTAAACTTTTAAAGATCAGTAAATCTGGTCTTTTACCAATTGTATTAAGTTCCTGTTGATACTCTGTATAAAAATCTGCAAAGCCGTCATCACCTGCTGCTATCGATTCAGATCGACCATATTTTACAGCAAAGTATTCTTCTGAATTTTTGTTTATAGCATTAAATACTATTTTTTCTGCCCAATCATTGCTCTTTATTTGTTAAAAACTCAGAATTTGCCATCGTCGGAGGTCGTCCATTTACCTGGATATTAGTGTCAATTTCAAGAGGTGATAGATTTATTAAATTTTGTATCTCATCTCTGTACATTAAATTTATTCCTTTTAAATCTTAGGATAAAAGGCGACACCTATACATTAAACCGGAAATGCATGACATCGCCCTCCTGCACGACATACTCCTTGCCTTCCAGCCGCCACTTACCAGCTTCCCTGGCCCCCGCTTCACCGTTGCAGACCATGTAATCGGCGTAGGCAATCACCTCGGCGCGAATAAAGCCGCGCTCGAAATCGGTGTGAATCACTGCCGCCGCCTGGGGCGCCGTCGCGCCGACCCGCACCGTCCAGGCGCGCGCCTCCTTCGGACCCGCCGTGAAATAGGTTTGCAGTCCCAGCAGCTTGTAGGCCGCGTGAATCACCCGGTCCAGCCCCGGTTCAGACAGCCCGTAGTCAGCCAGAAACTCCGCTTTATCCACATCATCCAGCTCCGCCAGCTCCGCTTCGATCGCCGCGCACACCGGCACAACCTCGGCACCTTCCCGCGCCGCGATCTCCCGCACCTGAGTCAGAAACGGATTATTCTCGAAACCATCTTCAGCCACATTAGCGACATACAGCACCGGTTTTCCGGTCAACAGAAACAGTTCCCGCAACAATTCACGCTCAGCGGCTTCCAACGCCAAGGTCCGCACCGGCGCGCCGCCATCCAGATGCGCCTGCACCCGCTCCAGCAGCGCCTTGCGCTCCAGCGCTTCCCGTCCACCGGCCTTCGCCGTTTTTTCGGCCCGTTGCAACGCTTTATCCACCGTCGCCAGATCCGCCAGCGCCAGTTCAGTGTTGATCGTTTCAATATCTTCCCCAGGATTGATGCGCCCGGAGATGTGAATCACATCGTCATTTTCGAAACAGCGCACGACCTGCGCAA
>JAGRHM010000323.1:0-355 GCA_020445005.1 Candidatus Competibacteraceae bacterium
CCGACTTCCGGCGGAACTTCCGGTCCGCGATAACTTTGCAGGCGCTGGTAGACACGCTGCGACAAGGGAACCTGATTGAGCAGATTCCGGGTATTCTGGATCAGCACGCTGTCCAGGGCGATTGGCGATTCCAGCGGCGCCTGCGCCAGCAGCGCATCCAGGTGCGCCGTCAACTGATCACGTTGTTCGCGGGTAAAGTTGCGCGGCAGGTGGGTTTGCCAATCCTGCTCCAGCCAGTCCTTAACCGTTTTGGCATCGAAACGCACCGGGTCATCCATCATCAGGTAAACGGCGAGCGTATTGTAAAGATAGCCTGGATTATTCGTGTTTTGACGCAGGCGATTTTCCATGAGCA
>JAGRHM010000323.1:472-1545 GCA_020445005.1 Candidatus Competibacteraceae bacterium
GCGTCGCGGTCGTCATAACCGCCGGGAATGGCGCGCGCCGCATTGAGCAAGGGCAAGGCGGCGGCGGGATCGCTTTGATCCGGGGACAACGCCGCGATCTCTTTCTCCACAACCAAACGCTGTTTTTCCACTGCCTGCACATACATCTCGTTGCGAGCGTAACTGGTCACCCAGAGCGCGGCGGCAATCACGGTAATCAACAGGGCGGCGGCATAAGCGCCGCGCTGAATCCAGGCCCGCCAGCGCTCGACTTTCAAATTGGCGCCGGCGATTTCCGCCTCCGGGAAAATCACATCACGCAGCAACCGAGTGATGAAATAACTGCGGCCCTTGCCGGAAAAGGTGCTCAGCGTTTGCCGGTTCAGCCCAAAAGTGCTGGCCAGCGAACTCATCAGGCGATCGATGGGCGTGCCTTCCTGGGTGCCGCTGGTGAAATACACGCCGCGCAGCAGCACCCGCTCCTCGTAACGATTGGGGCGGAACACTTCCTTGAGGAAGCGGTCCGCGACCTGCCGCAGCGAGCCAAACTGCTGCGGGAAGGTGTAAATCAAGTCGCGGCGCTGCGGATCGCGCTCATCCTGCAGGCGTTCGACCAATCGGTCGTTCAGGCGTTTTTCCAGCAACTCGAACTCGGCGCTGAAATGCTCGACTACGCCTTCCGGATCGGTCGGGTCATCCATCGGCAGGGTCATGCCCCACACCTGGGCGCGCTCTTCCTGGCCCAGATCATTGAAGAACTCGATAAAGCCGGCGATCAGGTCGGTTTTGGTGAACAGGACGTAGATCGGGAAACGGATGCCGAAATGTTCGTGCAGTTCCTGAATACGCTGCTTAACGGCCAATGCCTGGGTCGCACGCTCCTCCTCGCTTTGCTGAATCAAATCGGACAGGCTGATGGCGATGAACGCGCCATTAATGGGGCGTCGACGGCGGTGCTTCTTAAGCAGATCGAGAAAGCCGCGCCAAGCGGCGCGATCGACCTCCTCGTGACTGTCCTGGGTGGTGTAGCGACCCGCGGTATCCAGCATTACCGCTTCGTCGGTAAACCACCAGTCGCAGTTGCGGGTGCCGCC
>JAGRHM010000324.1 GCA_020445005.1 Candidatus Competibacteraceae bacterium
TGAATCACATTGGCTTGTGGATCGATAATCTAGCGGCGGCGGTGGAGTGGCTGACCAGCAAAGGGATGCGGTTTACCCCAGGCGGTATCCGCAAGGGTGCAGCGGGTTACGATGTCTGCTTCCTGCATCCCAAAGGCAACGAGGCGACACCATTGTGCGGTGAGGGCGTGCTGATTGAGTTGATCCAGGCCCCACAGGAAGTCATTGACGCCTTCGCCAAGGTTCAGGCTTGAGCAATTAGTTATTTTAAATTGGGCGTCTGCGGGGTTCCAGTCAGACGCTCAAAGGCTTATCTATAGCTTAATAGACCTGTTTCTGAATAATAATGGCGATTCCAATCACAGTGTTGGGGAGTGTATTTTAATGAGTCGGCTGCGCGGAAAAGTGGTCATCGCCCAAGGGGGCGGTCCTACAGCAGTGATCAATCAGAGCTTGGTCGGGGCCGTTCTGGAATCCCGGAAGTTTCCCGAGATTACCGATGTCTGGGGCGCGCTGCACGGAGTGCGCGGCATCATCAATGAAACCTTCGTGAACTTGTCTGAGGCGACCACACATAATCTGGAGCGGGTCGCGCAAACACCGTCCTCGGCGCTTGGCTCTACCCGCGATAAGCCGGATGCGGAATATTGCCATCGTATTTTCAATGTTTTCAAGAAGCATGACGTTCGCTATTTTTTCTACATCGGCGGCAATGATTCGTCTGACACGGTGCGCATTGTGAATGAACAAGCGGGCCAGGAAGGCTACGAATTGCGAACCATTCATATCCCCAAAACGGTCGATAACGATTTGCCGATCACGGACCACTGTCCCGGTTATCCCTCCGCCGCGCGTTTTGTGGCGTGCGCGATTAGTGGCGTGAATGCTGATATTAGGGCGCTATCCGGTGTTTACATCGCAGTTATTATGGGGCGTCATGCGGGCTGGTTGACAGCAGCGGCGGCTCTGGCCCGTAAACATGACGATGACGGTCCGCACTTAATCTATGTGCCGGAGCGGCAGTTTTCCATCGATCGCTATCTGGACGATATCGACCGGGTGTATAAGCAATATGGCCGCTGCCTTGTGGCGCTTTCGGAAGGCGTGTGGGCGACCCGGAATGAGGAGGGCAGGGTAGCGCCATTGGCGGTGGACTTGATGTCCAGGGCAGGCCGCCAACCAGAGGCCGATGCGCATGGCAATATCCAGTTGTCCGGCGGGGCGCTGGCTGATGAATTAGCTGATATCGTGCAAAAGCGAATGGGCATCCGGCGAGTGCGTGCGGATACCTTCGGTTATTTGCAACGCTCTTTCCCCGGCGTGGTGTCCAGCGTCGACGCCCGCGAGGCGCGTGAGGTCGGGGAGAAAGCCGCGCATTACGCCTGTCGACATAATGTAGACGGCTCAGTGGTCATCAAGCGCACGGGCGACTACGCGGTGAAGTACGAACTGGCGCGTCTGGCGGACATTGCGGCCAAGACCCGTCATTTGCCGGATGAGTATATTAATACCGAGAGCAATCAGGTGACCGATGCTTTTCACAGCTACCTGCGGCCATTGCTGGGCGACAATCTGCCCTGTCTGGAGCGGTTATGGGCGCCAGTCGCCCGGGTCGGATAGCTGAAACAGCCTGATAACCCTTCTTCCACCCTCCCACCAGGGGAGGGTGGCTATGGTTAAGTCAAGCTGAATGTGCCTTGGCGCTTAGTGGCTGACCGCCACTTTTTTGCCCTTTGTTTGGCCAATGGCAGCCAGCATTTCGGTGAACCATGGCGTATCGATATCGAAGGGTTTGCCGCCCTTGATGCGCGGGAACTCGATAGCGCGCAAGACGCCGCCGCGATCTTCATCGTGGCCGATTACGCCCGGTTCGCGGCGCATGGCGCATTCAACAGCCATGTCCACGCAGGACTTGATAAGATGGAGGTCTTCGATGTTGGCGGCGGAGGCGCGCGCGAAATAGCCGGATTTCTGGACCAGCGTTTTTTCCGAGCCGATCATCTGGGCGAACTGTTCGCCGAACCATTTGCCGGGGTTGACGGCATCGAGCTTGATGTGGCCAAAGGCGTCGCGCGGAACTTCCTGGCCCTTGGCCTGTAATTCGGCCACGATCGACTCCACGCCGGCGCCTTCCGAGACGAAGATGTTAATGTCGTCGACCTGGTCCATCAGGGCGTGCAGGCGCTTGGCCTCGGCGGCAATGTCGATTTCCATCTCGGGGATATAGACCGCATGGATGTCAAAGGCGGCGCGGCCGAGGCCGATAGCTGGCAGCCATTCGGCGCGGTCGAGCATCTTGCGGTATTCCAGCGCGGTGGCGGCGGTGAGCCATCCGCAGTTGCGGCCCATGACTTCATGGACGATCAACATGCGGGGGTTCGCATTATTCTCGGCGACGACGTTCTGGAAGTAGCGCGCGCCCTGTTCGGCGGCGGTCCAGGCGCCCAGCGATTGCTTGATCGGGTACACGTCGTTGTCGACCGTCTTGGGCAGGCCAATGACAGTGAGTCCGTAGTTGTTATTGGCCAGAAAGGCGGCGAGATCAGCCGCGGCGGTGTTGGTGTCGTCGCCGCCAACGGTATGCAGAACGTCGACGCCATCCTTGATCAGTTGATCGGCAGCGACTTTCTGCGGATCCTCGCCTTCCTTTATCAGACCACGCTTGACGCAGTCCTTGACATTGGTGAGCTTGACCCGGCTGTTGC
>JAGRHM010000325.1 GCA_020445005.1 Candidatus Competibacteraceae bacterium
ATGGTGAACTGGCCGGTCGTCACGACGTTCGCCACTCCGGAACCGGTAATAGTGCCCATTAATGCTGATGAGAACACCGAGACCTTGGCCGGACCGCCGAGCCGGTGACCAAACAGACCCAGGGCAAAATCGGTGAACAGCTTGATCATGCCCGCCTGTTCCAGGAAAGAGCCGAACAGAATGAACAGGAAAATATAGGTCGCGGACACGTAGGTCGGGGTGCCGTACAGGCCCTCGGTGCCGAACGACAACTGATTCACGATCTGATCCAGACCATAGCCGCGATGCGCCAGATCGCCCGGCAGATATTGGCCGAACAACCCATAGGCGAGGAACAATCCGCAAATGATCGGCAGCGCCGACCCCATGACCCGCCGCGCCGCCTCAAAAACCAGCGCGATGAGGATGGAGCCGACGATGCGGTCCGCCTCGGTCAGTTCGCCGGAACGCTGAATCAGATCCGCCTCGAACGCCCACTGATAGAGCCCCGTTCCCATACCGGTCAGCGCCAGCAACCAGGCCAGCGGCGGCCAAGGCTGGCCGTGACCGCGCACCGGTACGCTGAGGAAGATCAGCATCAGTAGAAACCCGACGTGTCCAGCGCGCAATACTTGCGTGGAAACAGGATGGTAGGCGGCGGTAATGATCTGAAAGATGGAAAATAGCAGGGCTACGATGAACAGAGCTTTCGGCCATTGATGCGGATGGGCCGACAGCCCTGGTTGTGCTTCGTCCATCGTAGCGCTCAGGGCAGCAATCCTTTTTCCTTATAGAACTGCTCGGCGCCCGGGTGCAACGGCAACGGCAGGTTCTTGGGCGCTTTCTCCAGAGAGATCGCTTTGGCGGCGGAATGCGCCGTCACCAGCCGATCCAGGTTGTCGAACATCAGTTTCGTCATCTGATAGGCCAGCTCGTCGGAGACTCCGGTCTGCGTGACTAGGATGTTGGTAATGGTCGCCGTTGGCACGCCCTCCGTCTGCCCATCGTAGGTATTCGGCGGTATCACGCCTGGCTGATAAGCCGCGTTGCCGATCTTCTGAATGATCTCCTCGGGAACCGGCACGAAGTTGATTTTCATCACCGAGGCCAAATCCCGAATCGCCGCCATGCCCAAACCGGAAGACTGTAAGGTGGCGTCCAGTTGGCGGTTTTTGATCAGTTCCATGGATTCGGCGTAGGGCAGGAATTCCACTTTGCCCAGGTCGTCGTAAGACAAACCGGCGGCTTTGAAAATTGCCCGGGCGTTCAGTTCGGTGCCGGATTTGGGCGCGCCGACTGAGACCCGCTTGCCTTTGAGGTCAGCCAGGGTCTTGATGCTGGAATCGGCGCTGGCGACGATTTGGATATAGTTCGAGTAGGTTCCGGCGATCGCGCGCAGTTTCTTCAACGGTGCCTTAAAGCCGGCGTCTTCCACGCCATTCCAGGCGTCGCTGACGGAATCACCCAGGGCCAGCGCCAGTTCGCCGCGACCCGCCTGGAGCAGATTCAGATTTTCCACGGAGGCTTTGGTAGCCTGCACCGTGGCCTTGGCGCCTTCAATCTCATGGCCATAGATTTGCGACAACTCTACGCCAATCGGATAATACACGCCGCTAGTGCCGCCGGTGAGGATATTGATGAAGGTTGGCGCAGCCAGGACTGCGCTACTCACCATCACGATGGTTGCAATCACGGACGCACGGAGCCATTGAGCAGGAAGCATGGTTACTCTCCTTGATGGTGGTTGATTAGTTTAACTATAGTCGGGTGGCATGGATTGCGTGGTTCTATTCCACAAGCAGTATCAAAGACACCGCAATACCTGCTGGAAGACAACGCTCTGGCCAAATTGCTTTTTGGAACATGCTGACGCCTGTAATCGACGTGAAATACTGGCGGATGAAATGGTTACTTTAACGCCGGCTTCGTTAGGGGTAGAGCTTGAGATGGTGGTGGCGTGCCGCAAGGATGGCGCTTCACACTGTGTCGGCCCGTTTTTTTCCAATCTTTACGCCGCAAAACGCGCACGGGGTGAAGCTGCACAGATCGAGACAGCGGAGGATGGCCGCGATATTGCCGTTATCAGCGCGCTGGGCTACACCTCGATTGATAATGCTTTTAACAACCTGGAAAGTGCGCTGGGTCCGGTCGGGGCGGCAACCCCCCCTGGCGGACTGACAATGCTAGACGCCTGGATACGCGCTGAACTCGACGCCGTGCATGTCGCCCTGACCGCTGAAGGGGCAATGCTGGTCAATTTCTCCGAACATCCGGCTTTGGCTATCGACAACCGCCTGTACCAGCGTATTCGCGCACCCAAACCCATCTATGATTACTGGGTGAATTACCGGGGCTGGGATCATCAGGCCGGCATCGACGCCAAGGCGCAAAATGGCCCAAACACCGGCGTGGCGGTCAGCGATGCGATCGTGGCGCTGAATGTTATGCTCACCGCTGGTCCCGCGCTGATTGCCCTGTTCGCCAACAGTCCGTTTGAGAATGGCGAATACTCGGGTTACCGGGAAAATCGCCTGACCCTTTGGCCGCGGATGTTTGGCCACGCCCGCTTTGCCGCGGATGATCGCTTGCATCGACTTCCGTCGCGGGCGTTTATCGACCTGCGCGATTATTTCGTATGGATGTTCGGGGAAGGGTCGGTGATGCAAATGACATTCTGCAATCCGTATAACTACAAATACAAAGAACTTACGGATGCGTTCTGCGTAGAGGGCAACCCTTCATTGCTCACCTTTCTGCGTGGCGAGCGCTGGCCAGCGCGCCGTTTCCGCGATGGCTATCCCGCGCAGATCCGTCCGTCGCTGGCTCATCTGGCTTTCCAGCAATTTGCCCAATTTCTCGATGCGCGCATTCGCTTCAGTTTTGCCAGCGAACCGTCGCTGGATGAATTCTTCACTGCATGGGAATGTCCCGACGGACTGGAGGAATTATTCGAGGATCATTTTGATTTTTGTTATATTGAAGGCCGGGCGGGGGGCGCTAATTTTGCTGACCGGGAGCTTTTCGATAAAGCCGGCGAGCAGGTTGCTGCTTCCGTCCTCATCGCTCCAAGCGCGCTACAGGCGGGGCTGTTGCGAAATCCCCTGGCCGCACAACGGGCTCTGGCGCGCTGGCCCTGGGAGGCATTGCCTGCCTTGCGCGATGCGGCGATGCGCGATGGTCTGTCTGGCCAGGCGGGGCCACTGTCGGTGCGCGCCTTGTGTGAGACGGTGGTGGAGTTGGCGGGACGAGAGTTGTCCGCCGCTGAAGCCTGGATGCTGGCGTATCCGTTGTACGTGCTGCGTAGTGGGCGCAACGGTGCTGATCGTGCGCTGGCTGCTTATGAGGTGTTTCCGGGTCACCCGCATGAGCGGATGAAACGCCTGATCCATTCGCGTGAAGCGCTGCTTCTTCCCCCAAAATTGCACCTCGTCGCGCCGCCGGTCAGACAACCATGAACGATGCCTGCAAACCCTGTGGATGTCGGTGAGTCATCGGTGAACTTGTGACGCGCGCAAAACTTGAGGAAGTCTGAAACCATGCGGACATTATGCAGGCTGTTGCTGGCAGGTGTTATTCTATTCCTGGCGGTTGATGCGACCCTGGTTATGGCGACTAATAACCAACCGGCAGTTTCCACTGCGCCAAAAGCCAAGGCGCCCGGCAAAAAATGGCGCATCGGTTATTACGAAGGCGGGCAATATCCCGATTACGAAGTGATCCTCAAGGCCATTGTGCGTGGTTTAATTGCCTTGAAGTGGCTGGAGCCGCTGGATATGCCCGCGGCAAATAACCCGGTTCCCGGCGGTTTTTGGGACTACCTGGCCCACCATGCGGTGAGCGATTACCTCGAATTTGTGCCCGATGGCTATTACAACGCGGGCAACTTTGATCCTGAACTGCGTTCCCAGGTGCGCGAGCGTCTGATCGATCGATTGTCCAGGCAGGGCGATATTGATCTGATGATCGCCATGGGCACCTGGGCGGGTCAGGATCTCGCCAATGATCGCCATCAGGTGGCGACGGTGGTCGCTTCAGCCAGCGACCCGATTGGTTCCGGCATCGTCAAAAGCGCCGAGGACTCCGGTTTCGATCATCTGCACGCCAAGGTGGAGCCGGATCGTTATGCACGCCAGATCGAACTCTTTCACGATATCATTGATTTTCACAAGCTGGGGGTAGTTTTTGAAGACACCCCAGAGGGACGCACCTACGCGGCGGTCGATGCAATTGAGCGCACCGCCCGCGCCAGGGGCTTTGAGGTTGTGCGCTGTATCGCGCCGTTCAGTGGGGTGCCGCAAAAGGAAGCGGAAAGGAAGGTCGTGGAATGCTACAAGCAGATCGCCCTTGCCGCTGACGCCGTCTATCTTACTGTCCATCGCGGCCTGAATGCGCAATCGCTCCCCAGTGTGACAGCCGCGATCATCACCGCCCAGCGACCGTCCTTCTCGATGCTGGGCGAGAGTGAAGTCAGACGCGGAGTATTGATGAGCGTGGCGCAGGGTAACTATAACTATGTTGGTTACTTCCATGCCGAGGCGATAGCACGCATTTTCAATGGCGCCCGTCCGCGCGATCTCCCCCAAACGTGGTTGGCGCCCGCCAAGATCGCGCTTAATCTCAAAGTAGCCGAGTTGATCGGTTACGATCCACCGGTCGATATCCTGCTGGCCTGCGACGAGATTTACCAGACCATCGAACCATAACTGATCGCTGGACCAGGTGGACGGCTGCCGCAGGCCGTCCACCGTCTTTTTGGGGAGTACGCTTTGGCTGCTGCTGTTGTTAATGACAGCTTGCAATGCTCTGCTGGGAGCGCGCGTTCACTGGGGTTGCTGCGCTTGTTCCTGGCTTTTTTCACTGTGCTGGCGCTGATGCTGGCGCTGAATGGCGGCTTGACCCTGGGCGCTTTGCACAAGGTGCAGTTCGAGTCGACCTCGGCAGCGGTGCAAGTGGTTGGGCATGACTGGGCCCTGCGCATCCAGGGTGCGATTCGTTTTGGTAAGCCTATCGAGCAATTCTACGGCTTGGATGCAACCTTGGCGGAAATCCAGGGCGATTTGCCGGTTGTGGCTACGGTCGCGGTTACTAATGCGGCGGGCCAGGTATTGCAGAGGCGCGGCGATCCGCCTGCAGAACGCGACTTGACCGAGGTCGTCGAAAAGAGCCTGGCGATGCCGACAGGCCCTACGCCCAGGATTAATGCGCGTTATTATCTGGTGTTCCCGATTCAGGGTCGGGATGGTCAGGCGACCGGCACACTGACCATGGTGATCAATGAGACCACCATCACGAAAGCTCTCAAGAGCCAGCTCGAACACAACCTGTGGATGCTGGCCATGGTGGCGCTGGCGGCTTCCATCGCCCTGCTGGCGGGCGTGATTCTGTTTAACCCGCTGCACAGCAATCAGCGGCCTTCAGGCTGGCGCCTGTATGCGCTGCCCCTGGTTGTGATGATGCTCGCCCAGGGCGCGTACACCTGGGACAGCATCGAAACTTTTCGCAATCAGTACCTGGGCGCTGTTAAGGATACGACCGAAATCTCCATTGCACACCTTTCGCGCGATTTGAATCGGCTGTTCAGCCGGGGCGTGAAGATCAATCGCCTGGTCGGCATCGAAGCGCCCTTCAAGCGCATCATGGATCGCGTGGCTGAAATCGCCTTCATGGAAATCCGCAATGATGACGATGAGGTGCTGTATCGGGTCTATCGCGATGGTCGCCTGGAGCGCCAGCCGGCGTCGATTCCCCTCCGGCCGGCTTTTGATCTGACCGCCAATCTTGAGCGGCTGACTGACGGCAAATCGGTGCGGCTGGGCAGCCTGCGTCTGCGCCTCGAAGAAAGCGCCATTGCGGCGGGAGTCCGGCAGCGTCTGTTCGATTCGGCGACCGTTGCGCTGGTGTCCGCGCTCTTTGTCGTCGAGCTGTTCATGTTGTTGGCGGTGTTGCTTCGTCAGCAGTCGGCGCCGGTCGTCCGACCGGGAGAGGCGTTGCCCGCGATTGATGATGGCCGCTATCTGCTCGGGCGGCCAGCGGCTTTCCTGTTGCTGTTTGCCTGGGCAATGCCCCTGTCCTTCATTCCCTTGCGGATGCGCGAGATTTATACCCCAATTGCCGGATTAGCCGAGACGGTAGTACTCGCTCTGCCTCTGTCGGTCGAAATGCTGTGTGCATTGATTACCGCACTCCTGGCCGGGGCCTGGACCGACCGGCGCGGTTGGCAGTTAGCCTTTATCGTTGGGGTGGTCATCACTATCATCGGCGAACTGTTCTGCATGTGGGCCGGTGATGTCTGGTCTTTCATCCTGGCTCGGGCGGTGGTGGGCGCAGGTTATGGGTTAGCCTGGATGAGCATTCAGGGTTTTATTTTCCTGTGGGCGCCGCCCTGGACCGTGGCGCGGGGCATCGCCCATCTGGTCGCGGGTATCTTCGCCGGATATATCTGTGGCAGCGCGGTGGGCGCCATGCTGGCGCAGCAGGTTGGCTACACGCCGGTGTTCGGAGTCAGCGCCCTGTTGAGTGTGCTGCCGGGATGGTTTGTGCTGGTGTTTATGCGCCTTTATTTTGGGCATCCTGCCAGCGATACATTCCCTGCTTCGCCGTCGCGCACCCTGGATTGGACCAGTATTGCGCCATTATTGCGCGATCGTAACTTTTTCTGGTTGCAGCTCGGTAGTGTTGTGCCGTTTTCGGTGGCCCAGGTCGGCCTACTGTATTTCGCCTTGCCGCTCTTTCTGGCAGATGAGGGAGTCAATCAGGCCACGATTGGCCGCATCATGATGATCTATGGACTGACCGTGATCTACCTTGGGCCGTTCCTCAGCGGCTTTATCGACGCTTCGTCCAGCAAAAAGACCTTCATTGTCCTGGGGGGACTGATCGGTTCCAGCGGGCTGATCTACCTTTATTTTGACAAGAGTCTTTTCGCCATCATGCTCTCGGTGCTGGCTCTTGGCGTGGCCAGTTCCCTGGCCGGCGGCGCCCAATCGGCTTTTGCGCTGAATCTTAAAGCGGTCTCAAAAATGGGGACTGGCAAAGCGATGAGCGTCCAGCGCGCGGCGGACAAACTCGGGCAAATGATTGGCCCCCTGTTGATCGGCGCGCTGTTTGCTTCGCTGGGCGCAACCTCAGGACTGGCTATCACCGGCGTGTTCTATCTATTCTCCACTCTATTGTTCCTGGTGATTGCACATTCGCCCAGCCAGGAAGGCGCACCGCAGCGGATTCCATTTTTACACTCGATCAAGACCCGGATCTTCCTTGCGGTGACTCTGGTGGTTGCCGTCGTCGCGGGAGGTGTGATGAATTCTTCGCGGCACACGCTCGAACGAGACAGCATCGCTGCCGAGGAGCGCTCCATACAGAATGCGCTGAAGTTAGTCGAAGACAATATTCGGGGGCGGTATCGTAGTTTATTGCAAGACAAGGTGGCTATTGTACAGGCGGGTAAGCAGCGCTTCCGCGAGTTCGAGAGCGTGATTCGCAGTACGTTGGATCAGTTTGCCACATTAGCGGACCGACGACTGATCAGCAACGCCACAGCGCGAAACTTGGCGGTGCAGTGGTTGTCAGCAGTTCGGATCGATGATAGCAGCTTCCTGCTGGTTTTAGACTCGGAGAACCGGGTGCTGGTTGCCCCTGATGTAAACCAGCATGGACGGACCCTTGACGAGATTGTCGATATTAGGGGACGTGGCGTTGTCCAGGCGGCGCGTGATGAAATCATGCGGTATGGTAACACTTTTTTGTCGTTCACTTGGCTGGATACGCTGGAGGGACCGGCGCCGAAATTCGGTTATTTTGTCGATTACCCGCGCTGGGACTGGATGATTGCCTCAGTAGGGGATGTCAGTCGAGTAGAGACGGAAGCGCAACGTCAAAAGGATCAGTTGCGTACTGAACTGGCGAATACGCTCCCTTATATCACGACCGGCGGTAACGCAGCGGTGTTCATTTTTGACGGTCAGGGACGCATGGTGGTCCCGCCAGAGAATCGCTTCTACCTGGCGGCGGTGACCGATAGCGTGCGTACTGCGCTCATGCGCTTGGTGCAGCACATCGAGGGCGAGGTTCCCATATCCTTCACGGCTGCCGGAGGCGAGCAGCTTGAGGGACATGCGACCTATGTCAAGGCCCTGGACTGGTATATTGCCGCACTGGCGTCGCGCGACGCCATCCGCGAACCCGCACGCAAACTGATGGCCGATCAGGCGGGCATCTTCCTTGCGGCGCTGGCGATCGGGTTGATCCTGGCCTATTTCTTTGCCTACCGGATTGCCTTGCCACTCAACCGTTTGTCTGCCTACGCCATGAAGTTGTCCGAATCCGATTTTTCAGCGAATGATCGGGTGAACTCCGCCGTGAGCCGACTGCCAACAGAACGCCGCGATGAGATCGGCCGACTGTCCCAGGCTTTTCTCTTCATGGAAGACCGGTTACACGCTAATGTGCGCACGCTGATGCAGGCGGTGGCGGCGCGTGAGCGGATCGAGGGCGAACTGAATATTGCGCGCGACATTCAGATGGACCTGCTGCCCAAGGTGTTTCCAGCGTTTCCCGATCAGGACCATGTCGATATCTACGCCCTGCTGGCGCCGGCCAGGGAGGTTGGCGGCGATTTGTACAACTTTTATTTTCTCGATAAAGATCATTTGTGCTTTGCCATCGGCGACGTATCGGGTAAGGGCGTACCGGCGGCGCTCTTCATGACGATCGCCATAACGCTGATTCGCATGGCTTCGGAACGCGAATCCAACCCAGCGCGGATCATGAGTGACGTGAATGCAGCTCTCAGTCGCGATAATCCGAATTGCATGTTCGTAACACTGGTGGTAGGCGTGCTGGACGTGCGCACGGGACGAGTTGCTTACGTCAATGCCGGACATAACCCACCGCTGGTGCTACGCCAGCTAGATGCTATTGACGTGTTGTCGGCGCGCAGCGGACCGGCGGCCGGCGTCACCGATGGGCTCGGTTTTGCTTTGCTTGAAACACAACTCGCGCCCGGAGAGTGCCTGTTGCTTTACACCGACGGGGTGACCGAGGCGATGGACACGGACGGCAGGCTGTATAGCGACCAGCGTCTGCACGAGTTGATGGGGCGCTGCAGGGCGTTGACCGCCGAGGAGCGGGTTCATCAAATCATGCAGGATGTTCGCCGCCATGTTGGCGAGGCTGAACAGTCCGATGACATTACCATTCTAGCCGTCCGTTATTGTGGATAGCGCCTGGGGCTGCCCCGGCCGTTTGTTTCTCATCAACTCGATGATAGAGACTCCAGGTTTCAGATTTCGGGTTTCAGTAACGGAAACATGGAGTTGTTCCTGAATTTGTCCGGTTTCCCTCTGGAAAGGCAATAAATTACAGTATAGCTTTACTTCCCATGCAGCGAGGCATAGCATCAATCAAGCTATGAGCGATTCCGTAGATTCAGCGTAACCGTTCGCTTCCCTCGCCCGCTTTTGGGAAAGAGCGCTGCACGCTTACGATTCAGCAATTTCGAGATTGTCAGAGGCGTTTCAACGCGGGACCGGACGCATGTACTTTTCCGCGGCGTTAGCCGGTCGAGTTTTGCCGTGGACAGCAGGAAAAGGAGAGCAAGATGAAGCGTATCTATTTTCTGGTTCCTGAAGTCGAGGTGGCGAAAAAGATCGTGGATGAATTATTGCTCGCGCGCATTGAGGAACGGCACATCCACATCCTGGCGAAGCAGGGCATGCCGCTGGAGCATTTACCGGAGGCTTCGTTCCTCCAGAGAACCGATTTTATCCCCGCCATGGAGCGGGGCCTGGCGGTGGGCGGCTCGTTTGGCGCGCTGGCGGGATTGGTGGCGGTCGTGCTGACTTCCGCAAGCTTGGTCGTAGCGGGCGGCGGCATCGTGCTGGCCGGCGGTCTGGCGGGTGCCGGCGTTGGGGCCTGGCTGAGTGGCATGGTGGGCCTTAGTATCGACAATACCCGGCTGAAACAATTTGAAACGGCTATCGAACGCGGTGAATTGCTGATGATGATCGATGTGCCGCGCAGTCGGGTGAATGAAATTACTGATCTGGTGGCTTCGCATCACCCCGAGGCGCACCCGGAAGGCACGGAACCGACTATTCCTGCTTTTCCGTAATCTTCACCGCTAGACATAACCCTGACCCTGAACTCTTCTCCCATACTTTGGAGAAGGGCTAAGGGTTAGGAGCATGGGTATCGCCGACCCCCTCTTTCCTGAATACCTGCAAAACCAGGTCTTCCGCCTCGATGGCGTCCAGCAATTCCCGGCTCCAGTCATCAGCCAGCACTAGCCGTTCATAGTCCAGCGCTTGCTGCAACAGATGATTGAGAATCAGCCAGTCGCCTTCCTCGCCGCCGGGCAACGCCCCGGCAAAATGGAAGCCCAGCCGACGCCAGTCCGGGGCGAAATAGGGCAGCGCCGGATCGCTCAGGTTCAGATACAGCAGCACGCACTCCATACCCTGGCGGCGCAATTCCAGCAACTGGCCAGCGACAACGCGCGCGGCGTCCCGACCCAGCCGACGCAAAGTGATTATCGCCGTACCGAGATTGAATTTGGCGTTAGTCTCCCAAAGACTGGATTCAACGCCAGGTGCCTGGCCTGCTGCAAATGACATCGGGCGAGCAAGGCGATGATAAATCCGCTCCAGCAGGCTCTGATAACGCGGCGGCGCGTAAATCGGTCGCCGGGTCGGCGGCTGCAAAGCGCGGTAAGCCAGTACGCAGCTCTCCCGCTGTTGTAACTGGTCGGCAATGCCGCGAAAGGACAGACTGCTGGGCGCCAGTCCCAGCAATAGCGCGCAGGGACGAAAATCCAGGCGGGCGCAAAAGTGCTGGGTATACGGATGCGAAGTTACGGCATCGACGCTGACGCCATGCCAGCCGTGCTGCAGCGCCCAGCCCAGTAGCCATTGCCCCAACCGCCGGGCGACGCCGCCGCCCCGGTAACCCGGCAAGATGGCGGTGACGGAAAGCTCACCGGTCCGCGCCTCCGGGCCGGAACACATCAGCGCGGCATGGCCCAGCATCTCGCCATTTTCCGCCACTGCTACGGCGGAAATCAGTTCGCCGCTGGCGTTCAGCGCCGCTAGTCGATCCGGGTAGTAAACAAAATCATGGACATAGGAATAGCCATAACCGGCATACATGCAACGCGACACGGCCAGCGCATCATCCGTTTGCAGGCGACGGATCGTGTAGGGCGGCGTGGTTCGGGAGGCTGGCGGGGCGACCGACTGCGGCTCCTCCTCCACCCGGGGCGTGGCCAGAAACTTGATGAGTTGTAATTCCTGGCCGCCCTTGCCCAAATTCCGCCATTGCGTTTCGTCGAAAG
>JAGRHM010000326.1:0-434 GCA_020445005.1 Candidatus Competibacteraceae bacterium
CCGATGGCGTTGGAGCCGCCACCGACGCAGGCAACCAGCGCGTCGGGTAGACCACCTTGTTCCGTCAGCATCTGCTCGCGCGCCTCGCGGCCGATAACGGCCTGAAATTCACGCACCATCAGTGGATAGGGATGGGGGCCAGCGACCGTGCCGATCATGTAAAACGTGTTATCGACATTAGCCACCCAATCGCGCAAAGCCTCATTGAGCGCATCCTTGAGGGTGCGCGATCCAGAGGTAACGGGCTGGACCGTGGCGCCCAGCATGCGCATGCGGTAAACATTAATCGCTTGACGCTGGATATCCTCCGCGCCCATGTAGACCATACATTCCATGCCCAGGCGAGCGGCGACGGTGGCGGAAGCGACGCCATGTTGGCCTGCGCCAGTTTCTGCGATCAAACGAGTCTTGCCCATGCGTTTGGCCAGTAACCC
>JAGRHM010000326.1:493-4679 GCA_020445005.1 Candidatus Competibacteraceae bacterium
TAAATCTGTGCGCCGCCCAGTTGCCGGCTCCACCGTTCCGCGTAATAGAGGGGAGTAGGGCGGCCCACATAGCGCGCCAGGTCAGCATCGAGTTCCGCCAGAAAGTCGGGATCATTGCGGCATTCCTGCCAGGCTTCGTTCAGTTCGTGCAACGCCTCCATTAACGTTTCGGCGACAAACCGGCCGCCATAACGGCCAAAATGGCCATTCTGGTCAGGAAACTGGCTAAAATTCACCATACTCTGCATGACTTTCACTATTGTAAACACCTTGTAAAAATGCGCGCATCAGGTTGGCGTCCTTGACGCCCTTAGCCGATTCGACGCCACTGCTGACATCCACTGCGTAAGGCCGGACCTGGCGGATCGCCTGGGTAATATTGCCGGGATGGAGGCCGCCCGCCAAGATTAATAGCTTTTGTCGCCGGGCGGGAATGCGCGTCCAGTCGAAGCCTTGGCCGGTTCCGCCCATTTTTTGACCGCCATGACTGTCCAGCAGCAAGCCAGCCGCGCCGGCAAACCGTTGTTCATAGTCTGGCACTTCAGCTCCCGCGCTCATGGGCACGGCCTTGAGATAGGGTAGGCCAAACGCCGCGCACTCGTCCGGCCCCTCGCTGCCGTGAAATTGTAATAGCTGCAATGGGACCTTGGTTAAGACGGTTTGCACCGCCGCAGGTTCAGCGTTCATGAACAGTCCAACGACGGTAACAAACGGCGGCAGGGCGACGACGATGCGTTGCGCAGTCTCTGTACTCACGAAACGGGGACTGGGCGGATAAAACACCAGACCAATGGCGTCCGCGCCGAGTTTAGCCGCTATCACGCCATCCTCAGGACGGGTAATGCCGCAAATTTTAACGCGGGTGCGGGGAATCGGGGACATGAACCGAGTATTTTTTAGAGTAGGGCTGGTTGGGAGAGCAGGAAGGTTACCAGAAATTCAGAGGACTTGCAGGGATTAACTCGCAGGGTCGCGGGGTTCGCGGGGCAACCATTTGCGCCCTCGCTTCCTTGCTTGTACGAGAGATATAACGCAAAAACCCATCGTGTTCGGCGATGTGTGTCAAGATCGTGGATTTTGCAAAATCAGCAGATTTACCTTGCAGTCAGGTCGCTGACGCAAACAGCTTTTCCTGATGATCCCGGACATACTCCAGGAACTTGTGAACCGCCTTGACTACTGCCCGTGGCGTAATGGTCGCTCCGGTGAGTTGATCGAACGCGCCATCATCTCTTTTCACCTTCCATTGTTTCGGGGGAGGATTCGTCAGCGATTTTCCAGTAAACCCCAGAATCCACGATGAACGCCGGGCTTCGATGCCATCGCCCAAGCCCGGCGTTTCCTTATGTTCCAACACGCGCACTCCAGCCAGCGTTCCGTCGGCGTAGACGCCGATCAGCAGTTGAATGGGGCCGGCATACCCATCCGGCGCGGTGGGCGTTGCAAACAACGCAACCGGTTGACCTGCTTTGCGCGCCCGATAGACGGTGACTGGTTGATCCGTGCCCAGCCATTCCGGCGCAACCACTTCGATGCGGTCCTCGGTCACCTGGTTGTCATAGCGATGCGCCGGCACCAGCTCATTGAGACTGGCCTCCAGCGCCGCCCGTTGCGCCTCGGCGATAATATCCTTCGTTCCACTGTAGGTGACAGCCACCAGTCCCGTACCGACCAGGGCGAACCCGGTCAAAATCAGGGCGGCAATGCCCATGCTGCGTGCGACTTTCTTCATCCACGTCGCGCTCCGAATACCCGGGGTTGGGTGTATAGGTCAATGGTCGGCGCGGCGATGTTCATCAGCAGCACTGAAAACGCCACGCCATCCGGATAACCGCCAAAACCGCGAATGATGTACACCAGAATGCCAATGCCCATTCCATAAATCAGCCGACCACGCGGGGTCGTACTGGCAGTCACCGGGTCGGTGGCGATAAAGAAAGCGCCGAAGATCGCCGCGCCGCTCCAGAGATGAAACCACGGCGGTGCGTAATATTGTGGATCGACTAAATAGAACAGGGTAGCGATCACCGCCAGCCCACTCAGCATCCCCACGGGAATCCGCCAATCAGCGGTCCGGGTATAAATCAGCCACAACCCGCCTGCCAGAAAGCCCAGCGTCGCCCATTCCCAACCCTGACCGGCGACGATGCCAAACACCGGACTGTTACGAATCTCGGTCACCGTCAATCCTAATCCGATCTGGGTGCGCAGCGCATCAAGGGGGGTCGCGCCGGTTAAGGCATCCAGGGTAAAACGCGCCGGCAGTTCATTGCTGAATATCGCCCGCAGCGTTTCCAGAAAAGTCAGGGCATGCGGTTGGTCCAGACCATGCGGGATCAGCCACGCACTCATTTCGCGCGGAAAGGAGATCAGCAGCACCACGTAACCGATCATCGCTGGATTGAATGGGTTATAACCTAGCCCCCCATACAGATGTTTGGCGATTATGATGGCTGACACAATGCCCAGAGCCGTCAGCCACCACGGCGCCAGCGGCGGCAGCGCTACGGCTAGCAACCAGGCGGTGACCACGGCGCTGAAGTCGCTGAGATGGAGCGCCAGCGGTCGACCGCGCACTGTGAGCATCACTGTTTCCGCCAGCAGCGCAACGGCAGTCGCAATGATTAGGTTAATGAGGATGCCCCACCCGAAGAACCAAGTCAGCGCAGCAATGCCGGGAATCATGGCGTACAAAACCCGGCGCATGACTTGGCCGACGCTGACATTCTGGGAAATATGCGGAGAAGTAACAATCTTAAAACGCATGGTGTTCAAGCGTCCTGCTTGCTGGTAGCGGTGGGAGTAGAAGAGTCGGGACGTAGCTTGGCCCGCGCGACCGCGGTTTCGATATCCAGTTTACCACCCTGTTCACTCTCCGTTTTGACGGCCTTGGCCGGGGCTTTTTGCCGCAACTTGGCCTCACGCTCCTGCTTTTCACGCTCTAGCCGCTCCAGTCGCGCCTGATGGCGCTGTCGGGCCAACTCCGCCTTCTGCTTTTCCTTTTCCTGCGCCCAGATTTCATTCTTGGCGTAGCGGTAATACTGCACTAGCGGGATATGACTCGGGCAGACCGTGCTGCAACAACCGCATTCGATGC
This sequence comes from Candidatus Competibacteraceae bacterium, assembly GCA_020445005.1. Classification (GTDB taxonomy): domain Bacteria; phylum Pseudomonadota; class Gammaproteobacteria; order Competibacterales; family Competibacteraceae; genus UBA2383. The sequence goes on from JAGRHM010000326.1 coordinate 3,591, forward strand.
AACTGAACAAATGATAATCCTGCGCCTTATCGAACTCCTTAGCCCGAGCGTGCCAATAGAGTTGCTGAGGCAACAGATCGGCGGGACAAACATCCACGCAGGCGCCGCAACGAATGCAGGGCATCACCGGCTGCGTCGGGGTCAGTTCCTCAGCGCTGGCCGCCAGAATGCAGTTGGCCGCCTTGGTCAGCGGGACTTCGTCGCTATGCAGGGCAAAGCCCATCATTGGCCCACCCATAATCAACCGCTCCACGCCTTCCCGATAACCGCCCGCTTGTTCAACCAGTTCAGCGAACGGCGTACCGAGTAACGTCTGAAAATTGCCCGGCTGACTGACATGGCCGGTTACCGTCACCACTCGGGAAATGACCGGTTCGCCATGATCGACCGCGCGATGCACCGTGTAGGCCGTAGCGACATTGAAGCACTGTACGCCGACATCGACCGGCAAGCCTTCGACGGGCGTTTCTTTAGCCGTCAGCAGCTTGACCAGTTGTTTGACGCTGCCGCTGGGATAGCGGGTGGGTACGGGCCGGATTTCATAACCGGTTCCGACGCATGCCTCGGTCATAGCGGCAATCGCTTCCGGCTTGTCATCTTCAATGCCGATCAACACCTCGCGCGGCGCCAGCAGGTGAGCCATGACATGCAGTCCGGCGACGATGCCCGTCGCCTGTTCGCGCATCAGCCGATCATCGCAGGTGATCCACGGCTCGCATTCCGCACCGTTCAGGATCAAGGTCTCCAGATGCTCGCAGTGACCGCCGAGATTGAGCTTGACCGCACTGGGAAACGCCGCCCCGCCCAGACCGACGATACCCGCGTTGCGCAAGACATTGCGCAATTCACTGGGATGTAAAGTCCGATAATCCACCGGTTGGCGCTCGATCCAGCGTTCTTCGCCATCGCTGTCGATCACCACGCACAGGTCGGGTAAGCCGGAAGGGTGCGGCACAGGCCGGGTCTCCACCGCAGTGACTACACCGGATGTGGGCGCATGGACCGCGGCGCTGATGTACCCGTCAGCTTGGCCAATCATCTGGCCCTTTAGAACGTGGTTGCCAGATTCAACCAGAGGTTTGGCCATCG
>JAGRHM010000327.1 GCA_020445005.1 Candidatus Competibacteraceae bacterium
GGATTCATCAACGGCTCGCCCAGACCAGAAAACACAATACGTTTAATGCCTTGAGGGAATTGGCGCAGGTTATCGACTACTTTGGGAAACCACGCGGGATCCATATGTTGCACCTTGAGTCCGAGTTGTTGCATAGCGCCATTCTCTTCGTCTTGGGTGGAAATCAGGCAATAGAAGCATCGGAGATTGCAATAGCGCGTGGCCTCGATATAAACCGTGAATGGGTAAGCCAGGGGAATGACCTCGGCAAGAGGCGTACGCTTGTGGTCGACATTAGCCTTGATTTCGGCATTCATCTCGTTTACCTCTTAGAATCACTTGGACAGCGAAGGAAAGGCGTAAAGCACCGTTTCCAGACCCAAGTAATTGTAGTTGCGCAAGTAATAGCGGTAGTCACCGCGCATGGAATCAATGAGGCAGGGAACTTCCCAAAGATCCGATAAACCATGATAGACACAGATCGCTAGAGAAGGGCCGTAGTGCTGGATCAACCCCCTCGCGCCCTTGAGCGCCGCGGTTTCCGCCCCCTCGATGTCCATCTTGATGAAGGTCGGTGCGAAACCCTGCAAAGCATCATCCAAACTGACGCATTGGATCACACTGTCCCCGCTTGCACTGACCCGGGCAGCCGATTGGGCCTCGGCATTGGTGGCGAAGCGCAACTGAGTAGTTTCGGAATAAACACCGCAGGGAAAGAGCACTGCCATGTCTGGACGGGACGGATGATCCCGCAGAGTCGCAGCGTATTTGCAGTACAGATCGGATTGGGGTTCAAAACCCGCTAGGGTGTGAATCTTGTGGCCCCGTGCAGCGAGTTGCCGGAAGGTGTCACCGTCATACCCGCCACAGTCGATGAAGCATGAATAATCCTTCGCCTCGGGAATATCGTGAGCCAGATATTGCAGGCTGATATCCATGGGTTCGTCCAAACGGGTGAAATCCATGGTGAGGTGGGCCTTCAGATAGCACAGGAACAATGCCCGGTCACTATCGCATTGCAGAAGACCAAATGCATGCTCCAACTTGCAGCGGTCGCTGCCTAGGATGTCCACCTTGTTGTAGCTGTCGTCGAATAGCGTTTCACGGAACGCACCGCTGTTCACCTGATTGAAGTTGACCTCGTGCAGGGCATAGACATGGCGGAAGCCCAAGGCCGCAAGCGTGGCCTTAATGTCCTGGCAGACCTTGAGCGGGAACAGTCCGGAAAGGATGATTGTGCAGGTCTCACGCACGGCAGCGAGGGTGGGATCATTGGGGAGATGTACTGGCACGTCAATGGAGGCAGGCCTAGCCGCAGGATTGCGATCAATAAATCCGGTGACAGTGATATCGTTGGCCTTCAGATTGTGGAACAGACGCTTGCCCACATTGCCCGCACCGTAAAGATATAACTGGCGGTCACGCAAATCCCCAAACTTGTCTTTATCCGTTTCGAGCGTTCCCGACTCGAACCGCTGCAGTAGTTGATGTAAATCGTTGAGATCCGACACGGATAATCTCCAGGTTTCAGGAACGCTCAATATGGCATTAGCATTGCTTCAGAAATCTACTCAGACCCCAGTCGAGGTCGATCATAGGGCGCCAGCCTGGCAACACTGGGGCATTCTCCCAAGGCTGGAAAACCTCCCGCGTTCGATACGGTCGTGCGCCCCATGCAACATGCACTACCTTGTCAGAACACACAGGAAAGCGCTCGACCAACTCCCTTAAACTAACAGGATGGTTGGACGGCAGGCGATATACCCGTCGCTCGCTAGGAGCCTGTTCCAGCACTTGCCGACAGGCTAAAACAAAGCCTCTCACCACATCATCCACATGAACTAGGTGCATCTGCTGCTCCCCCAAGGACATAGCTAGGTTATCGGCAGCTTGGGCAGAATGCTTGAGTAAATTTATCAACTTTTTGCGGGGATCGTCCTCGCCGTAGCTGTCGTAAAGGTGCAGCTCCAGCAGCCGCAGCCCGGCTGCATCCCGATAAAATTCCGCCAAGGTTGAAAACGCCTGCTTGGTCGCTGCATACAGATTGACCGGGCAATACTCCCGATCCCGATAGTGCTGCCAAGACGTTCCTGCATAAACCATCGCGTCACAACCAACTTCTCGCATGGCCTCCAACAGATAGGCGCCAAACAGCACATTTGAGCGCACCAGAACCCTAATATCCTCATAGTGATGCTCCGCCACATAATGCGCCGCCAGATGCACGACCACCTCCGGTCTGAAACTGTCCAGCGCCTCCCGAAAGCCAGAACCTTCCTCTCCCACAATCCAGTGTGACAACGCAGCAAGCTCTGCCTTAAGGACCGAACTTGCGCGTAGCAGGCAACCCACCTGGTGCCCTTCCTTCAGCAAATGAGGAACCAGATGCGAACCCAGAAACCCTGTTGCTCCAGTCACCAAAATCTTCATGACCAGACCTCCTCTGCTATCAGACCTTCAGCCGAATAGTGGAAGGGACTGACAAACTCGGAAATGGGTGGATGACCGGTATCCCGGCCGGAAACGATGGGCCGGTCCGTAGCCCAGGGAATATCCGCCGAGTTCCAGAGTACGCCGGCATCCAAATCAGGCGCGTACTGACTGCCGACCTGATAGATGAGGGTGGCCCAGTCGCTCAATACACAGAAGCCATGAGCCAAGCCCGGCGGGATATAGATCAGGTTGGCGGTCTCGGCAGAAAGCTCCAGCGTCACATACTGGCGGTAGGTGGGAGAGCCTACCCGCAAATCTACCACTGCGTCCTGCACCCGGCCTTGGATGCAGAAAACTAGCTTGGCTTGATGGGCAGGAGGCAACTGAAAATGAAGGCCCCGGATCACACCTTGGCGGGAGCGGGAGTAGTAGACTTCGGGATATTCCGTTTCCAAACCTAGTTGGGCAAAGGTATCCCGGTGGAATACCTTCACGAAGCCACCCCGCTCGTCCTGCTGATGCCGGGGCAACAGTTCCAAGCACCCGGGCAACTCCGTAGACCGGGTCTCGAAGGGGAGGACACTCGATGTGCTGATCAAAACCCAGCTCCAAAGTACGCCTCCAGCCGATCTGCCAGATAGTCCAGCTGGACCGTATCCAAGCCGGGCCAGAGTCCGAGCCAAAAGGTGTTTTCTGCCACCAGATCGGTGACGGTCAAGTTCCCAGCGATGCGGTACTGGCGGTTAGCGAAGTAGGGTTGCCGGGTCAGGTTGCCAGCGAATAGCAAACGGACGCCGATGCGGTACTGGTCCAGGTAACGCAACAGGTCTAGACGGGTAGTACCGGCGCTCTCTCTCAAGGTGACAGGAAAGCCGAACCAAGATGGCTCACTGCCCGGTGTCGCTTCGGGCAATAGCAGAAATTCCTCACAACTCTGCAACCGCTCGCGCAGGAACCGGAAGTGGCGCCGCCGCGCTTCAATCAATCCCGGCAACCGTTCCAGTTGAGCCAACCCACAGGCCGCCTGCATATCTGTGATTTTCAGGTTGTAGCCAAGATGGGAATACACATATTTATGATCATAGCCCACTGGCAACTTACCTAAGCGCCAGTCGAACCGCTTGCCACAGGTATTATCCCGCCCTGGTGCGCACCAACAATCCCGGCCCCAGTCGCGAATCGAGGCGACAATCCGCGCCAGTAATGGATCGCGAGTGAAGACCGCCCCTCCCTCGCCCATAGTGATGTGATGAGCTGGATAGAAACTCAATGTCCCGACGTCCCCGAATGTTCCCACCTTACGACTTCGCCAAGTAGAACCGAGCGCATCGCAGCAGTCTTCGACCAGCCATAAGCCATGCTCGTGGGCCAAGCGCGTTACTACATCTAAATTAAACGGATTCCCCAGCGTATGCGCCAGCATGATCGCCCGGGTGCGTGGCCCGATCGCCGCCGCCAACTGTTCAACGTCGACGTTGTACGTCCCCAGCTCTACATCCACGAACACTGGCGTCAATCCATTCACCAGAATCGGATTCACCGTCGTCGGAAATCCCGCAGCGACCGTCAGCACCTCATCCCCCGGTTGCAATGCCCGCTCACCCAGCGACGGCGAACACAATGCAGACACGGCCAGCAAATTCGCCGATGATCCTGAGTTGACCGTCAAGACGTGTGGCAGATCCAGAAATTTCCCTAACTCCTGTTCAAATGCTGTATTAAACCGCCCCGTAGTCAACCAGCCATCCAGCGCCGCCTCGACCATATTTTCCAGTTCCGGCGCGCCAACCACCTTACCCGAAGGAGGAATCAGCGTTGTTCCCGAAACAAAAGGTCGTGGCCCATGCTCCAGTTCCGCAAAGCAAGGAATCTCTGCGATAATCAACCGACGGAATACCCTGGCAAAAGCGGCCCGGCTTAACTGCGCCAATGGCTTGATCACCAAACTCTGATGCAGCAAAAACGGCTTATCGAGGCGTAAAAAACTCGGAAATGGCAGCGGCGTCCCAGCGTAATCGCCTGCATCAAAGGCATAGCCACGCTCGGAGCTCCGCACCGGCGTCGTAGTAATAAATAAAAAACGGATATCGCCATTCACATCAGGCGCACTCAACGCTAAGGCCGGACGCGCCTTCTTGCTCGAAAGATCAGTAAAAGGAAACGGCAACTTATAGATGCCCCCTGCCTGAATTTTAAAGGGCATTCCATACATCCTCGGCAGGATCCGCCAATACTTGTCGGGCAAAACCACTTTGCTCCTGCCAACACGCCAGTGCAATGGCCTCATCCTGCTCCGTGCCTGATTCCTCCAACACAATCACCCTGACCCGCGTTTCCGCTGGCCAGGGCACCCGTAAAGTTACCTGTCCATCCTTACGGACAGTGACGATTTGTTGTATCGTATTCATACTATTATCTCCATAAATTGCGTGGCTATCTGCCAGTGAGCATCCAAGTCTGGCTGCCATCTCGACTGGATGGCGAATCGCGTTGATCTATTCCACTAGCAACGGCAGACTGAAATATCTCCCCTCACAAAGGACTCAATGCGGCTTCCGCTCTGGTTATTGACCTTCACTTGCCATATATTCCATACGACTGATCTCATCAAACTGCTCAATTTCCGCCCACAGCTGATTTTCCCAGCCTGGCAAGACTTTAAGGGGGCTTAGGCCTCAGTGACTCTCGAAAACCGTACCCAGCGTCGCCCATCCAATAACCGCTCAGACCAGACTGCGAGCTGTTCCGGGCGCGCTTGAGCCAGACGCTGGCGAATTTCTTCCGATAGCGAACCAAACCGCTTGATTAATTGACGCTCCAGAATCCGTGCTTCGCCCTGCTGCATCTAAATCCCAATCACCGGCTTGAGCACACTGTATGTTTCGCCACTTTTCAGTTGATCCGCCATCACCTTGGTGATGTAGTACACACCTCCTGAAATTGCTCAATCTGCTCCAGTGTGAAGGCCTGCATGTCCTCACCAGCCTGATACGCTTGATACCAGTTCACCGTTTCCGCCAGCGCCCGCTCCAGATTCCAGCGCGGCGCCCAGCCCAACTGCTCCCAAGCCTTGGCGCAATCCAGCTTCAAATAATGCGCCTCATGCGGATGAGGCTTGCCATCCGTTACCCACTTTGCCCCACTCCCCCACAACGCAACTAACCGATCGACCAACCAATGCACTGGCCGAGCATCGGTCTCTGCTGGCCCAAAATTCCAGCCTTCCGCAAATGCCGGCCCCTTCACCCACAACCGTTCCGCCAGCGTCAAATACCCACTGAGCGGCTCCAGGACATGCTGCCAGGGCCGCACCGCCTCGGGACATCGGATTGGCGCCGGTCGCCCAGCCTGGAACGCGCGAATCAAGTCTGGAATCAACCGATAATCCGCCCAGTCGCCGCCACCGATCACATTTCCAGCCCGCACCGAGGCCAACGCCACGCCATGTTGCGCATAGTCTGCCAGTGGAAAAAATGATGCCCGATAGGCCGCCGTCACCAACTCTGCACAGCCCTTGCTGCTGCTATAGGGATCCTCGCCACCCATCGGCTCATTCTCCCGATAGCCCCACAGCCATTCCCGATTGGCATAGCACTTGTCGCTAGTGACATTCACCACCGCCCGCACGCCGCCTACTTGTCGCACCGCTTCCAGCAAATGCACGGTTCCCATGATATTCGTGGCATAGGTCTCCACCGGTTGCTGATAGGACGGCACGACCAACGGCTGAGCCGCTAAATGAAATACGATCTCCGGACGGCAGTCCGCCACAATCGCCCGCAGCGCAGCGAAATCCCGCACATCGCCCAGTACCGATTGCATTCCCTCGCCTACGCAGGCGGTTTCAAACAAACTCGGCTCGGTTGGCGGAATCAGCGCATAACCCGTGACCTCCGCACCCCAGCGCTGCAACCAGAGACTCAGCCAACCGCCTTTGAAACCGGTATGCCCGGTTACCAACACCCGTCGGCCCGGCCAGAACGCCGGATTCACGTCCAGACCTTCCAAGGCGCCTGACCGCTGGCCCACAAATGCTCCAGATAACCTTTATCTCGCAAATTATCCATCGCCGCCCAAAAACCGTGATGTTTGAAAATCGCCAATTGTCCTTCCGCTGCAATTCGTTCCAGAGGTTCGCGTTCCCAGGTCGTTTGATCGCCAGCGATATAACTCAGCGCCGCCGCTTCGACCACGAAGAACCCCCCGCTGGCCCAGGCCCCGTCGCCCTTAGGCTTTTCGCGAAACGACATCACGCGCTCCTGTTCGATTTCCAGCGCCCCATAGCGCCCACTCGGTTGCACTCCAGTGACAGTTACCAGTGGACGTTTGCGATAATGAAAAGCGATGAGCGCGGTGATGTCCACATTGGCCACTCCATCGCCGTAAGTCAGGCAGAACGCCTCATCGTTCAGGTACTCCCGCACCCGGCAAATCCGCCCGCCGGTCAGCGTTTCCAGCCCAGTGTCGACTAGCGTTACCCGCCACGGCTCGGCGTGGCGGTGATGGACCTCCATGTCATTGCGCGTCATGTCGATGGTCACATCCGACATGTGTAAGAAATAGTTGGCGAAATACTCTTTGATCATGTAGCCGCGATAGCCGCAGCAGATCACGAAATCATGGATATGATGAGCAGAATAGATTTTCATGATGTGCCAGAGTATCGGCCGTCCGCCGATCTCAATCATGGGTTTCGGTCGCAAATGGCTTTCTTCGCTGATGCGGGTGCCGAGGCCCCCGGCAAGAATGAC
>JAGRHM010000328.1 GCA_020445005.1 Candidatus Competibacteraceae bacterium
AGCGAATTGTTTGGCGCAACCACAGGACAGGGCTTTGCCGAACTCGCTCAATATGATGAAGACGGCAATCAGTGGATCGATGAGAACGATTCTATCTATCAAAGCCTGCGCATCTGGTCGAAGGACGCTACGGGGAACGATCAGATCGTTGCGCTGGGTCAGCGCGGAGTGGGCGCTATTTACCTGGGTCATGTCGCTACGCCGTTCTCGCTCAAGGACGACCAGAATAACTTGTTGGGCGCGATTCGCGAATCCGGGGTTTTTCTCCACGAAAATGGCGTGGCGGGAACCCTTCAGCAAATCGACCTGAGCGTTTGAGAAAACGCAAGACTGTATTTTTTGTACTATTGTCTCTTTTATTTTTCAAACGGAGGATTTACTATTGATTCAGTCAATTCCTCTGTGAGATGGGTTGCTTGCGTCAACTTAATTTATTTCATTATGTTCGCTGAAAAAATATCCCATGAAAAAATTGACGCTTGACCTATACTCCTCTGTTGAGAAGATAGGAATGGGCGCGAGACGTATGACAATCTGAAAATCCATCCTTTCTAAAAACAGTTATCCTAGAAGGTCGCAAACAGGAGTTAAAGAATAATGTTTAAAAATATGAAACTAAGAACCCAATTGAATTTAGGTTTCGCGGCAATCCTCGTGTTGCTGGTCATTGTGGCGGCGGCGGCTTGGTGGGGTCTTCAGGGTGCCGGCGATGGGATTACCGAATACCGCCGGCTGGCGCACGCCTCCAACCGGGCCGGTAATTTCCAGGAACACATGCTTAGCATGCGCATGGCGGTCAAGAATTTTATCATCGAACCGAACGATCAGAGCATCCAGAACTATCGTCGAGACTTCGAGAAAATGGAAAATCTTCTCAAGGAGATCCGGGAGGATGCGGGAAACCCGGAGTACGCCAAGCGGGTGGCGTTTATTGACGAACAGGAGAAAAAATACAACGAAGCGTTTGACCAGGTCGTGCAGGCGGTCAAACAAGGACAAGAACTGGAGGCCCAACTAGGCACATTGGGTGCTGATGCAGTCAAGGTATTGACCGATCTCAACAGTCAGGCTGCCAATGACCAAAATACGGCGGTGATGGAGCGCGCCAGTAAGTTGATGGGGGAGTTTCTGGAAGGGCGGGTTGCCATCCTGAAATACCTTGGTTCCCACCAAGTGGAGCATTTCCAACAAGCCCAGGAGATTATAATCGGCAAAGTCAACCAGCACGAGAAGGCGCTAATAGAAAGCGCCAAAGGTGCTTATCAGGCTCAGCTTGAGGCGTTTAGCAAGGCTCACGACGGTTATACTGCGCTGTTGCCGACCCTGTATGAAGCCCTCCAGAAAGGCGATGACCTGATCAAAAACACTCTGGATCGCATTGGTCCCGAGGTCGCCAAGGCCACCGAGGAAATCAAAACGGCCTATCAAGGCGATCAGGAGGCCCTGGGACCACGAGTCCAGCACCAGGCCACGCTGGCATTGGAGGTTGTCAGCGGGCTGTCGGCAATTGCTGTGTTACTGGGTATTAGCCTGGCGTTCCTGCTGACGCGGATGATTCAGCGCCCGATCGGCGGCGAACCGGCGAACATAGCGGCGCTGACCGGCCAGATTGCGACCGGCGATCTCACTGTCCGCTTTACCGACACTGGCAAGGAAACCGGTATCTACGCGGCCATGCGCGACATGACCCGGCAATTGCGCGAGATGGTCAGTCAGGTCACCCAAGCGACCAACCAGGTCAGTTCAGCGGCGGCGGAAATCGCCCAGGGTAGCTCCGATCTCTCGCAACGCACCGAGGAACAAGCCTCGGCTCTGGAAGAGACAGCCTCTTCCATGGAAGAACTCACCTCCACTGTGAAGCAAAGCGCCGATAATGCCGGGCAAGCGAATCAGTTGGCTGGCGCGGCGCGCACCCAGGCCGAACAAGGCGGGCATATCGTCGATCAGGCGGTAGCCGCGATGGGCGCCATCAATACCAGTAGCCGTAAGATCGCCGACATCATCGGCGTCATTGACGAGATTGCTTTCCAGACCAATCTGCTGGCCCTGAACGCGGCGGTGGAAGCAGCGCGGGCCGGCGAACAGGGCCGGGGCTTTGCGGTGGTGGCCGGGGAAGTGCGCAAACTGGCGCAGCGCAGCGCGGACGCCGCCAAGGAGATCAAATCACTGATCACCGACAGCGTCGCCAAGGTGGAAGATGGCGGCAAGCTGGTCGAACAATCCGGCAAGACCCTGCAAGAGATTGTCACTGCGGTCAAGAAAGTCAGCGACATTGTGGCCGAGATGGCGGCGGCGGCGCGCGAGCAGGCGTCGGGCATCGAACAGGTCAACAAAGCCATTCTGCAAATGGATCAGGTGACCCAGCAAAATGCGGCCCTGGTGGAAGAAACGGCGGCGGCCAGTCAGTCGATGGGCGAACAGGCCCGCGAGTTGCAAAACCTGATGGCTTTCTTCAAGCTGGACGAGCGGGTTGTAAGCGAGAAGCCGGCTGCGGTTGCTACCTCGGGATCGTCTCGGCCCACGAGCAAGGGACGTCCAGCCGTGGCCAAACCGATGGCTAAAACAGCTACAGCTAAGCTTGCGGCTAAACCTGTAGCCAAACCCGTGGCCAAATCTGCGCCCGCCGGGAAGAAGCCGGCGGCAACGCACGCCGCCTCCGAAGAATGGGAAGAATTTTAAGCGAAAACCTAATACCGTTTCTCGATAGAAATTGAGCTTTTGTAGGAGCTGGCTTGCCGGTGATTCAATGGGTTATCGCCCGAAAGCAGGCTCCTACGTATCGGCATTTGGTATAACGGTAATTGGTATGACAAGCACAATCTCAACGCCGACCAGCGCCCATACTGGAAAGCTAGAAAGATCGATTACTTGTTGAATCTGTTTTTCTGGAGAAGCCAATGACGATCAATCGACTGTTCCTTGTCTCTATCAGCACCATGACAATTTTCGTCATGGGATTCATGTTGGTTGCTTACTTACTTTTTGAAAATCAAAATGATTTGATCAAAAAAGCTGATAATCGCTATGAGTCTTATCTCAAGGCCGATGAATTGCGGCAAAGTTCAGATGATTTAACGCGCTTGGCGCGCACTTATTCGGTAACCGGCGAACCTCGTTATGAGCAACAATATTGGGATATATTGGCAATCCGCAACGGAGAAAAACCCCGCCCGGTGCACTACGAAAGAATCTATTGGGATTTCGTGGCGGCCAATGGGCAAAAGCCCCGTCCTGACGGTCCAACGATCGCACTGAAAAAATTGATGGAAAATTTAGGGTTTACCGAACAGGAATTTGCCAAACTCGGCGAGGCGCAAGCAAATTCGGATGGTTTGGTGAAGACAGAAACCATTGCTATGAACGCCGTTAAAGGATTATTCGATGATGGCGCCGGAAACTTTACTAAGAAAGGCAATCCAGATTTTGAGTTGGCAAGGAACTTGATGCACTCGCCTGAGTACCATCGTGAAAAAGCCAAAATCATGAAACCCATCGATGAATTTTTTGTCCTGCTGGAAGAGCGAACTCAACAGGATGTTAATCGTAGTATCGAGCTTGGCAAAACCTACCTTTGGGGCGCGTTCTTTTTGATTGTTGGATTCGTGGTTTTTATCGTGGTTTTCTATTGGATGTTCTATCGGGCGATACGCCAACCGCTGGGCGCTGAACCTGCCTTGATTGCCGATACTACGAGCCGGATTGCGACCGGTGATTTAACTTTCCGCTTTACCGACACCGGCAAAGAAACCGGTGTATATGCCGCTATGCGGGAGATGGCGGGGCAACTCCGTGACATGGTCAGCCAGGTTTCTGCGGCGACTGATCAGGTCAGCTCCGCCGCTGGACAAATTGCCCGAGGCAGCGCCGATCTCTCGCAACGCACCGAGGAACAAGCCAGCGCCTTGCAGGAAACGGCTTCCAGCATGGAGGAACTGACAACTACGGTTAAACACAGCGCCGATAATGCCCAGCAGGCTAATCAATTGGCGGTTGTGGCCCGCGATCAGGCTGAGCAAGGCGGACAGGTTGTTGATCGCGCGGTGTCCGCCATGAACGCCATTTACCAAAGCAGCCGAAAGATTGCCGATATTATCGGGGTGATTGACGAAATCGCTTTCCAAACGAATTTGCTGGCGCTAAACGCCGCTGTTGAAGCGGCGCGCGCTGGCGAACAAGGACGAGGATTTGCAGTGGTTGCCGGCGAAGTCCGTAAACTGGCCCAGCGCAGCGCCGATGCCGCCAAGGAGATCAAAGCGTTGATTACCGATAGCGTTACTAAGGTGGAAGACGGTAGCGCACTGGTCGAGCGCTCCGGGCAAACGCTCCCGGAAATTGTCGCCGCCATTAAGAAAGTCAGTGACATCGTGGCCGAGCTGGCTGCTGCAGCCCGTGAGCAAGCCAGCGGCATTGAGCAGGTCAACAAAGCCATTTTGCAGATGGACCAAGTCACGCAGCAGAATGCCTCCCTGGTGGAAGAGACGGCTGCCGCCAGTCAGGCGATGAGCGACCAGGCCCGGGAGTTGATGGAGGTCATTCAATTTTTCAAGTTGGGAGAAGCGCCGACAACAGTCGTGGACCACCGTACCGGTGATCGTAAGGTAAAGGCGCTCGTCGAATGGAATTCCGCGCTGAGCGTCAATGATCCTGAACTGGATCGACAACACCAACAACTCGTAGGCATTATCAACAGCTTCCATGAAGCGATGGCTAACAGAAAGCCGCAGAGCGTGATTGGCGACCTGTTAAATAAGCTGAACGAACATGCCACCGAGCACTTTCACTATGAGGAAGAGCGGATGCGAGCCGGCCATTATCCGAAACTGGCCGAGCATCAGAAAGAACACGCCGCCATGTTGCAGGAAGCCCGGGAAATGCAAGATCAATTTAGGCATGGCGGCCTCTCTCAATTGGAGTTCATGAGGCTCCTCAAGAACTGGATGACGAAACATATTCAAAAAAGCGACAAGCAGTATGTCCCTTACTTGCAGAAGTCGGGAGCAAAAGTTGTTCCTATAGATAATAATAGCCGGTCGGGAACGCCGGCCAAGCCGCGCTCCTCGCGACGTCCTGCGCCTGCTGAAAAGCGGCCTGCTCAATCAGAACGATCTGAAGAATGGGAAGAGTTCTGAAAATAACGGTTTAGCTCTCCCGCTGGCTTTATCATGCTCCAGAGGCTTGAACATCAACCCGAACCCCAGGAGCAAGGAGTAAGGAATCCATCATGACAACGATTGAATGTCAGGCTGAATTGGACATCGCCGCCGCCGGCGCCCTGCATCAACAACTATTGGGCGCCTTGCAGGCAGGTGAACCTCTTGAAATTGAGGCTCAGGCAGTGCGCAGAGTTCACGCGGCAGTGCTACAGTTATTTCTGAGCTTGGTGAACGAAGCCCAGTCGCTGGACTTGCCGGTGCGTTGGCGCAACCCCTCGCCCGCGCTGGTGGAAAGCGCGCAGTTGCTGGGGGTAGCCGATCAATTGAAACTGGACTCGGCGTAGTAACCTGCTTACAAGCAAGCAATGAACAGGGCTCTGTCCGGCAAGCCGGCTCCCATAATGATGAGTGATTTTTTGTATAGTTTCCAGGTCGACGGAGATTTTGCTAATGGCGACGATATTGATCGTAGACGATTCCGCATCCATGCGGCAGATGGTCGAATTTACCCTCAAGGAAGCCGGCCATCAGGTCATGGTGGCCGAAGACGGTCAGGTAGCCCTGAACCTCGCTCAGGGCGCCCCAGCCGACTTGGTGATCACCGACGTGAATATGCCCAACATGGATGGCATT
>JAGRHM010000329.1 GCA_020445005.1 Candidatus Competibacteraceae bacterium
TTTCCCGGATTCCGCTACGCTCCATCCGGGCCACACTTTTTTGTAATCAAAAAATTATTTTTTACAAATACTTTTTGAGTTTTTCAAACACTCAAGTCGATCTGTTGAATGGTTCCCGCCACGCCATTTTCGTGGAGAAAAATCCCGGATTCGCGAATCGCGCCCAGCAAGTTATTCTGCTCGTCCTTGAGCGAGAAAGGCGTGGCGACATGCCCCAGGTAAATGGCGCCCACCCCACGCTGACCCAACGCAACAAGCTGATCGTTCCCCGCAGCATCCTTCGACCAGATACGCAGTTGCTGGTAGATCGAATCGTTTTCGTCGATCCACTGATTACCATCCTCGTCATATCGAGCGAGTTCGGCGAAACCCTGTCCTGTGGTTGCGCCAAACAATTCGCTACCATCGTTAATGGTCCCATCGTCATTACGATCCAGCGCCAGGAATCCGCTATTCGGGCCGACAAAAGCGATTTGATCCGATTGACCATCCGAGTCAATGTCGAAGCTGAAACGGGTCGTGGTCAATTCCGCGGCGTTGCCGCTGAAATTCAGCACTAATGGATCTTTAAGCTTTGCATCGCCCGCGCGTATGCTCACGCTTTGCTCCTGCAGGAACTCGCGACTCATGCTCAGATCAACAGAGAAGCTGATCTCCCGGCCATCGGCGGTCTTGATGACACCATCCGCCGCAAAACGGGTTTGCTCCGATTCATAATGCCTTTCGTAATAATCATATTCGACGCCGAATCCGGCTCGTTCCGGAGCCTGCATCTGTTGCTGGGCCTGTTGTAGAGACTGAGCGGTTTCCTGGGCCTGTTCCTGGATTTTGCTCATCTCCTCACGCAATGCTCTGGGCGAAACCAATTTGATCTTTTTACCCGTCAACGCCTCGATCGTGCGAATCAGCATCTGGAGTTTCAGTTCATCCTCGGGCTGCAAGTCAGTCTCGTCCGATGCAATGGCCTTGGTAGGCAGGGCTTCACGAGCCGCCTGGGAAAGATGCACAGCGTCCGAGCGCAATTGACCGGGCGGGACGCTCTGACCTGGCGGAATTCCCTGGCCTGGCGGAACCGGCTGACCCCGACCCTCAAAGTCCGGGCGACGGTCACCCACCCAAGTGCGCAGCGATTCCTTGACTTCATGCCGGGTAACAGCCTTGTGCTGACCGACGAGTTGTATATTGGAACTTTGAATGATCATAGCGGACTCCTCTTGACAGGCTCCCGCCAGCGGGGTGAGAGCAGGACGGGCGACGATGGACGCAATTTAAAAGAATATCGGCCTGGCTGAAAAATGCTTTACCAGCAATCATGCTGGCGAATGCCCATTATTTTCCTGCATGAATGTTCAAATTGAGCTTAACTATTCTCTAACGAGGCATGAGTCAGGTAACCGCGTCATGAATAATACTAGCGCTTTACGCAGCATAGAGAATCCGCTCCAGCCACCACCGGATGGTCATCCGGCCAGAAAAAGGCGATTAGGACCGTGGTGTCTCCTGTGCATGGCGTTATCCAGCGGAGGCGCATTGGCCAGCGATGAAGCCTATACCTGGAAGGATGCTGATGGACGAGTACACTTTGGCAACCGCCCGCCCGAGGGTCAGACCGTTACGCCCATCCCTGTCGAATCCAGCGACCGCATCTATAGCTGGACGGATGCAGAAGGCAAGGTTCAATATGGCGCGCATCCACCACCGGATGTCGTGACCCGGGAGCTCAAGGAAGAGGACGGTTCACTGTCCACCATTCACGCCGGTCAACTGCGTCAAGGAGAGAAACAGTTACTGCGTGAATGGCAACAGCGTTGAGTGAAACATGGCGGAAAATTGCCTAACCGCTTTTCCAGGCATCGGGCCAGCGGCGCTGGAGTTCAACCAGCCATTGGCGTCTCAGCGTCTGGCGCGTTCCTGCGGAAGCGCCATGCAACAGAGCGCGGTAATACTGATAAGATGCGCGCGTGACCGCACGCTCGCATCTCGGCAATTTCTCGATATCGCGAATGGTCATCATGGCGTACCTCCAGCTCTTTTAAATAAAGACCGGAAGAAGGTTTCCGGTTCTCCTGATTTTAAAAATAAGCATAATATGTGCCAATATTTAGTAACACGATGACGCGCATCCTACCCAAGAGTTCTGCGCATGACTGCAGATGATTACTGCCATAATCTGGCAGTCCAGCAAGGCGTGGATTTCCGCTACAGCCTGCTAAAGTTGCCGCTTGCGCAGCGACAAACTCTGGTTGCCGTCCACGCTTTTTATCTGGAAACGGCCCGGATTTCCCAAGAATGCCGCGATCCCGGCGTTGCCCGGACCAAATTGGACTGGTGGCGCGCCGAACTTGGTCGCTTATTCGCCGGCGATCCGCACCATCCGATCACGCGCGCCTTGCAGCCTCGACTGACGACTTTTAACCTGCCCGAAGAGTATTTCCGGGAAATTCTGGACGGGATTGCGATGGATATCGATTATGACGCCTATCCGAGCCTGACCGAACTGACCCTGTATCTGCATCGGCACGGCAGCATTCCAGGGCTGCTGGCGGCGGAAATCACCGGCTACCAGGATCGCCGCGCGACGCCGCGTTTTGCCCACGAAGCCGGCGCTTTGCTGCGGCTGTTTGACCTGCTGTGCGCGGTGCGTCACCATGCGCAACATGGTCACTTTTATCTGCCCGAAGATGAAATGCAGCGTTTTGGCGTCGGTCCAGGCGATCTGTTGGCGGCGCAAACCACCGACCGGGTTCGGCAATTGTTCGCTTTCCAGGCCGCGCGCATTCACGAGTATTATCGACGAGCCCTGGATGCACTGCCTGAGACCGATCGCTATGCGCAATCCCATCTGCTGATCCGCCTGGAACTGGCGATGGCCCTGCTGGCGGAAATTGCCGGGGAAGGTTACCGATTGCTGGAACAGCAAACCCGCTTGACCCCCTTGCGCAAACTATGGATGGCCTGGCGATTGCTCGTTCGCGAGCAACGCCGCTATCGGCAGAAGGTCGCCGCATAGTAAACTGATTAAACGAACCGCTTTCAGACAGGATAGTGTCATGAAGGATTACCAGCCTGCTGCTGATTTGTTGAAAGACCGGGTTATTCTGGTGACGGGCGCTGGAGATGGCCTGGGTCGAACTGCTGCGCGGCAGTTAGGCGCACACGGAGCGACGATCATCCTGCTCGGGCGCACGATCCGTAAATTAGAGCAGGTCTACGATGAACTGGAACAGGTCAGCGCTCCCCAACCAGCGATTTATCCCATGAATCTGGAAGGGGCGACGCCAAAAGACTACGCCGATCTGGCGCAGGTGCTGGAAACCGAATTCGGTCGCTTGGACGGATTGCTGCACAACGCCGCCCTGTTTCAGGGACTAACGCCAATCGCCAATTACGACATCGAACTCTGGTACCGGGTCTTGCAAGTCAACCTGAACGCACCTTTTCTGTTGACCCAGGCGTTGCTGGGCCTGCTGAATCGTTCTACAGACGCCTCGGTACTCTTCACCGCTGATCAGGTCAGCGAGAAGGGGCAAGCCTACTGGGGCGCTTACGCAGTCGCCAAGGGCGGCGCGCAGACCCTGATGAAAATGCTGGCTAATGAGCTGGAGACGAATACTCCGATCCGCGTGAACAGCATTGATCCAGGACGGGTGCGCACGCCGATGACCCTGAAAATCTATCCGGGCCGCGAACCAGAACAGTGGCCAACCCCCGAAACCGTGATGAACGCTTATCTTTACCTGCTCGGTCCCGACAGCAAAGGGGTTACCGGTCAGGTCTTTTACGCTCAGGATTGATCGATTCCCGGCCTCGGCGCGCGGGTTCCAGCCGACTCCCTTTACGCGAGGAGGAAGCCGGGAGGCGGGCTGGCCAGGGCGTCCGTGGCGAGGAAATACCCTGGCGCGAATGGACAGGCGATGGCTCAGGCCGAGGTTCCGGCATCAGTCCAACCGCCTGCAACAAGGCATCGATCCCTGCTTCATCCAATTCGTCCCAGCGTCCCGAATGCAGGCCGCGCCGCAAGGACACCGGACCGTAGCGCACCCGGATCAACCGGCTGACCGCAATGCCTTGGGATTCCCACAACCGGCGCACCTCACGGTTGCGGCCTTCGCGCAGGATGACATGATACCAGTGATTGGCGCCTTGGCCGCCCGCCTCGACGATCTCGTCAAAATGCCCCACTCCGTCATCCAGCGGGACGCCTTGCCGCAGTTGTTGCAGCATGGCCGGCGTGACCTCGCCCAAAATGCGCACCGCATACTCGCGTTCAATTTGCGAAGAGGGATGCATCAGCCGATTCGCCAATTCACCGTCATTGGTCAGCAGCAACAAGCCCTGAGTATTGAGATCGAGCCGACCGACCGCGATCCAGCGTCCATCCTGCAATTGAGGAAGTCGCTCAAACACGGTGGGCCGCTCGGCGTCATCGCGGCGGCTCGTCACCTCGCCGACCGGCTTGTAATAGGCCAGCACCCGGCGCCGTTGACCGAAGGCGCGCACCTGCACCGGTTGGCCGTCGATTACGATACGCTCAGCGCCGTTCACCTGAACGCCGAGTTGGGCCGGAGCGCCGTTCACCGTGATGCGGCCCTGGCGAATCCAGTCTTCAATTTGCCGCCGGGAGCCGTAGCCGACCCGGGCCAGAAATTTTTGCAAGCGTTCAGACATCGGGAAATTCCGTTTGCGGTCGCGCCTGGGCGGCGCGTTGTTCGAGCGTAGCGCCGATGGCGTCCAGATCGCGCGGCGCGGCCAGCGGCGGCAGTTCACTCAGGCTTTTGAGGTTGAAGTAGTCCAGGAAGGCGCGAGTCGTCGCGTACAGAGCCGGGCGCCCAGGGACTTCACGATGACCGACCACCTTGATCCAGTCCCGCTCTTGCAAGGTTTTCATGATACTGCTGCTCAGGCTGACGCCGCGCACCTCCTCGATCTCGCCGCGGGTGATCGGCTGACGATAGGCGATTAGCGCCAGGGTTTCCAGCAATGCTCGTGAATAGTGAGCGGCACGCTCTTCCCACAGGCGCGAGACCCAGGGTGAATAGACAAGAGGCACCTGCAGACGGAAGCCGCTGGCGACTTCGATCAGTTCCATGCCCCGCCCCGCATAGTCGCGCATCAATTCCAGCAGCGCCTTGCGCACGGCGTCGCGCTCGGGTCGCTCGCTTTCAGGAAAGACTTCGAGCAGCCGCTCTAGCGACAACGGTTCGCCAGCAGCCAGCAACACGGCCTCCAGAATCATTTTGAGTTCCGGCATAGCGGTGGTTTGCACGCTGTACCAATGACCCTTGATAAAACCAATGCTGGTTTTATGACCGCCTCCACGCCTCGCCGGTTTTTATACGTTTTCTAACGAAAATCCACTGACTTTTCGATGAATCGCGCCATCTGCATCCCGCACCAGGCGGTCCACGACCTCGCCGGCATCGTCAATCAGTTCTACATGCAGAGGCATCTGTCCGAGAGCGTGCGTGGCGCAGGACAAACAGGGGTCGTAGGCCCGCACTGCGACCTCAATTTGATTCAATAACGGTTCGGTCAGCTCCTTGCCATCCAGATAATTCTCGGCCACCTGGCGAATCGACTCGTTCATCGCCTGATTATTGTTGGTCGTAGATACGATCAGGTTGGCCTTCTCGATCAGCCCATCCTCGTTGATCCGGTAATGGTGGAACAGTGTGCCGCGCGGCGCTTCGATGACGCCGACGCCTTCTCGGGCCATCTCGCCACGAACAACGAGTTCATCACCGAAAATATCCGGGTCGAGCAGCAATTCACGAATGGCCTCAGTCGCATACAGCAATTCAATCATGCGCGCCCAGTGGTAAGCCAGCGTAGCATAGATCGGTTGACCGTTGTTCAACGCCATGAACTCGCGGCGCTCTTCTTCGGCCACCGGCGTAGGGATAAAATCGCAATTGTTAATGCGCGCCAGCGGCCCGACCCGATACCAGCCCTTTTCGGGTCCCAGGGAATTGATGAACGGGAACTTCATGTAGCTCCAGGATTTGACCTGTTCGCGAATGACCTGGGAATAACGCCGGTAGTCCAGGTGATCGAACAACAGATTGCCTTGATCATCCTTGGCTCGCAGCCCGCCGTGATAAAGGTCCAGTGCGCCATCAGCGCGAACCAAGCTCATATAGTTCGAGTGAATGGCGGCGAAGCGAGTGAAATAACCCGGATTTGTTGCATGGGCGTTTTTCATCAGTTTGAGGATATTACGTCCCCACTGGGTCATTAGCTCCAGATCCTTGAGCAAATAGTTGCGCTCCTGCAAGGTCAGCGCTTTGTTGACCCCGCCCGGCACGGTTCCCGTGCCATGCACCCGTTTGCCGGCGGTGATGCGGATCACTTCCTGGCCATACTTGCGCAACTGCACGCCTTGGCGGGCGACATCAGGGTAGTCAGCCATTACCCCGCCGATGTTGCGCTGAGCGACGGGATTGTCGAAATCGAATAGAAAATCCGGCGAGGCGAGATGGAAGAAATGCACGGCGTGGGATTGCAGCGTCTGGCCATAGTGCATCAACCGGCGAATTTTTTCAGCGGTCGGCGGAATTTGATGTGCGCCAACCAGTTGATCGACGGCTTTGGCAGCCGCTAGGTTGTGGCTGACCGGGCAAATTCCGCACAAGCGTTGCACCGCAACCGGCACTTCCCAGTAAGGCCGGCCCTGGATAAATTTTTCAAAGCCACGGAACTCGACAATATGCAAGCGCGCTTGACGGATGTGGTGATCGCGATCCGCCAGCAGCGTCACCTTGCCGTGTCCTTCAACCCGGCTCAGTGGATCAATAGCGACTCGGCAGAGTCGTTCGGGGTGGGCAGCCGTTTCTAATGCGCTCATGATATGCCCTCGTTTAATCGTAATGAACCTGTCTATAGGACAACGCAATCGGCTGTCCCGACAATAACTCGTTAATGAAGGTCCAGATGGTGTCCGCCGACGGTGGGCAACCGGGCAGAGAGTAGTCGATCTTCACCACCTCATGGATCGGATGCACCTTGTTCAGCAACAGCGGAATTTCCGGATCGCTGGGAATCTGCGCATTGACTAGACCAATCCCGCGCACGTAGGACTCTTCCAGGCATTCCTTGAGATCGTATTGATTGCGCATGGCCGGAACGCCGCCATTCAGCGCGCAGGCGCCGATCGCTACCAGAACCTTGCAACGCGAACGAAACTCGATAAGAGTATGAACATTTTCCGCGTTGCACACCCCGCCCTCAATCAAGCCAACATCGCAATCCCCCAATTCCTTGATATCGGTCAGAGGACTGCGATCTAACTCCACGCGCTCGGCCAGATCAAACAGCCGCTCGTCCAGATCGAGCAACGACATGTGGCAGCCAAAACATCCGGCCAGCGAACAGGTCGCAATTTTCAGTTTGGCTTCAATCATGGCGGCGCCCTCCCAAACTTTCCGACAATTGCGCCACATCGCCGACGACATTGATCGGCTTGCGATCATAAAGCCGTTGCCCAATCGGAATGTTATAACCCTGATGCTTGGTCAGAATCGAGCCGGTGGGACAGACTTGAGCCGCTTTGTCGTGAATGCTGAAATTCGTTGCGCCCAATTGTCCGGACGGAGTGTTGACCACCAGGTGAGCCTGGATGCCGCGCCCTTCGACCGCGAAGATGTTCTTACCATCCACATCCCGGCTGGCCCGGACGCAGAGTTCACAGAGAATGCAGCGGTTAAAGTCGATCACCGCCTCGGGATGGGAGGCATCCACGGGCCGACGCGGGTAGAAATGCTTGA
>JAGRHM010000330.1:0-1340 GCA_020445005.1 Candidatus Competibacteraceae bacterium
ACATGTTGCACTCGCTCTCCGAGCGTTTCCTTCACCTGACGGGAGCCGGTCAGAGTCGTCGTGGTCACCAGTAACGGTTGCTCAGGGTATCGGTCCAGCAACGCGCGGATCAGCGGTAATGCAGCGCGTACCTCTCCCACGGACACCGCATGAATCCACAGGCTGTTCGGCGGCAGGAGGGGGACCCGCCCCAGGCGCTCGCGCCACCGCTGGCGATGTCCTGGATCGCGGCGACCACGCCAATACAACCGCAAGAGCGCCAGCGGCAACAGCAGATAGAGCAGGCCGCTATAGATGAGGCGCATTATGAATCGCCTTGCTCACTCTACAATCTCCAATACCTGAAACCTGTCCCCGGGAGCCTGATCCCTCACTCCGGTGCTTCCTTCACCCACATTAACGTCGCGCCGATCACCGCCGCCGGCATGGCCAGGAAGTTCACGATCGGAATCAAAGTCAGCACCAGTGTCATACCGCCGAAGCCCAGGGTCAGCGGCCAGTGCTTACGCAATAACTGGCGCTGTTCCCGGAACGACAACCCCCGGTTACCCAGCGGATAGTCAGCATATTCCAGCGCCAGCATCCAGGCGCCAAACAGCGCCCACAGCACGGGGGCGGCGACATTGATCACCGGTATAAAGGACAGAATCAGGACCGGAATCGCCCAACCGATGAAATAAAGCAGCTTGCTCAGTTCCGCCAGCGGACTCAGAATCAGGTCTTTCCAATTCAGGCCGGCATCGGGTCGGGAAGACCGCTCTGAACGGGCCAGTTTCTCCACTCGTTCCGCTAACAAACTGTTGAATGGGGCAGCGATCAGATTCGCCACGACCGAGAAGGTATAAAACACAATCAACAGCACGGTTAGCACGAAAACCGGCCACAACAGCCAATGCAGCCAACTTAACCAACCGGGTAGCCAGCTCTGCACCATCTGATCCCAATGCTGGAACTGATCGAAACTCCACCAAACGCCAGCGCCGAACAGCAATGTATTGATCAGTAGCGGAATCGCCACAAAACTGCGCAGTCCCGCGCGGGGCAACCAGCGCAAGCCGGTCAACATATAATCTGCGCCTTTCAGGGGGGAAGAACTCATGATATCGCGAACCCTCGCTGTCAATGCCAGCATTCGTTTCAAAACACGACAATCTACGTTACTATTTTCAATTATACCAATGAACGCGATGTCGCCGTTCCGGTTACTGGGATCGCGCATCGAGAGCCATCCGGGAAAGTAGGAGAGCAGACCGACATCGTGTCTGTCAGGCTTAATCGTCGTCAACCACAATAAGGAGTACACGCATGAAAAACCCTGTCCGCGTCGTGATCACCGGCGC
>JAGRHM010000330.1:1347-2185 GCA_020445005.1 Candidatus Competibacteraceae bacterium
AACATCGGCTACGCCATGGCTTTCCGGATCGCTTCGGGCAGTATGCTGGGTCCCGACCAGCCGGTCATCCTGCAATTGCTGGAAATTACCCCCGCGCTGCAAGCTTTGCAGGGTGTGGTGATGGAATTAAATGATTGCGCCTTCCCGTTGCTGGCCGACGTGGTCGCCACCGACGATCTGAAGACCGCTTTCACTGACGCCAACTACGCCATGCTGGTCGGCGCCCGGCCGCGCGGCCCCGGCATGGAGCGCAAGGACCTGCTGACCGCCAACGGCGCCATTTTTGGACCGCAAGGTAAGGCGCTGAATGATCATGCCGCCCGCGACGTGAAAGTGCTGGTCGTTGGCAACCCGGCTAACACTAACTCCTTGATCGCCGCCAGCAGCGCGCCGAGTCTGAGTCCACGGCAGTTTCACGCTATGACCCGGCTCGATCACAACCGCGCTCTGAGTCAACTGGCGGCCAAGACCGGCTCGCATGTCAATGACATCAAGAAGATGATTATCTGGGGCAATCACTCCGCAACCCAGTACCCCGATATCAGTCAATGCACGGTCAAGGGCCAGGCTGCGACCGGACTGGTCGATCAGGGCTGGTACCGCGATACCTTTATTCCCGATGTGCAGCAGCGCGGCGCGGCAATCATCAAGGCCCGCGGCGCTTCTTCCGCCGCCTCCGCCGCCTCCTCGGCGATTGATCACATGCGCGACTGGGCGCTGGGCACTCCCGAAGGCGATTGGGTCAGCATGGCGGTGCCCGCCGATGGTTCCTATGGCATCAGCGAAGGCGTGATCTATTCTTACCCCTGCGTCTGCAAGAATGGCGACTACGAAATTG
>JAGRHM010000331.1:0-3032 GCA_020445005.1 Candidatus Competibacteraceae bacterium
ATGAATAGGCAACGGGTCGTCATCATTCCAGCTCGGCAAGCAACAACCGGGTTTCGCGCAGCAGCACATTGCGCCGCAGCAACAGGCCAAGCCGACTGCCGCCGCTTTGTCGCCAGAGGATCGTCGCCCGGATTCCAGCCAATAGCAACGCCCGAATCCGATTGGCGTTTTCCGGATTATTCAAATGAATTTGCGCACCGCTAACCATGACCCGCCGCGTCAGGGTGCTCAGGGTTCGCAGATAGAGATCGGCGAAACGGGCGATCGTATTACTGTGCGCTACGGGAAAGTGGGCCAAATTCTGTTCAATATCCTGAATGCCGGCGCTCAGAATATTCATTAAATCCTTACGTCGGGTCAGCACCCGCTCCAAACTCCACAGCGTTACCACGTAGCGGGTCAATTCTTTGTCGCGCGGATTATGAAGCTGTTGCTCCAGCAGGCGCAGGCCGGTTCGCAAGCGACCGACGCCGCCGTATACTTCCGCGCTGCTCGATGCATTAATTTGCAGGAGACTGCCCACGCAAATCTCGAAATCGTCGGCGTCAGCTTGACCTCGATGGGCAATGTTTCGTACTAAATCAATAGCTTGCATCATTCCAGCTAGGGCAATGACGCGATCGTGGTCAGTTTTGGGCATATAGGTTTCGGCGATGCGTTGCAAAGAGAACTCGATCAATTGTAGCCGGTCTCGATGACTCCGCCGCCCAGACATTCATCATTTTGATAAAACACCACCGATTGTCCCGGGGTGATGGCGCGTTGCGGTTCGGCGAAAAAAACCTCAACGTGGTCTTCGGTCAGCGCCTCCACCCTGCAAGGTTGATCCGGTTGGCGGTAACGGATTTTGGCCATGCAGGCGAGCGGCAAGGCAGGCGTCTCGCCGGCAATCCAGCGCAATTGCGCGGCGCGCAACCGGCGATGAAACAGGGCGGGATGATGATGGCCTTGGGCAACGAGCAGAATATTACGCTCCAGATCTTTTCCCACCACATACCAGGGTTCCCCATTACCCCCGCGCTGACCGCCGATTCCCAGTCCTTGGCGCTGCCCAATGGTATGAAACATCAGGCCAGCGTGTTCGCCGATATACTGCCCCTCCACCGTGTGAATGGGTCCGGGCTGGGCCGGCAGATAGCGGTTCAGAAATTCCCGAAATCGGCGCTCGCCAATGAAGCAGATACCGGTGCTGTCTTTCTTGGCATGGGTGACTAGGCCAGCGGCAACGGCGCGTTCCCGAACTGCGGATTTCAACCAATCGCCCACTGGAAACCAGGCGCTGGCCAGTTGCTGCTGATTTAGCCCATAAAGAAAATAACTTTGATCCTTGCCGGGATCGCAGCCCTTGAACAAATGCTGACGACCGCCTGCCGCGCTGCACCGGACGTAGTGACCCGTCGCAATAGCGTCTGCGCCCAATCGGCGCGCATGGTCGAGAAAGGCCCGGAATTTGATTTCGGTATTGCACAGCACATCAGGATTCGGGGTACGGCCCTGGCGATATTCCTCCAGGAAATAGCGAAAGACCCGTTCCCGGTATTCGGCAACGAAGCTGACGGTATGCAGCGGAATACCCAGTGTGTCGCATACTGCCTGGGCATCGTCCAAATCCTCGGCGGCGGCGCAATAGCCGGTTTCAAAGGATTCCTCCCAGTTTTTCATGAACACGCCGTGGACTTCATATCCCCGTTCAACCAGCAACAGGGCGGCGACCGAGGAATCCACGCCGCCGGATAGACCCACAATAATCCGCGCCTTAGACATGGAAGAGGAGGGAACGGCCGGTTGGCGTCTCGTCGTCAAACGACGAGACGCCGGGTCCACGGGATTTCAGCGCGTCACTTACCCATGGGAAGGCTGTCTTTCACTAATTGGTCAAACTCAGCCTTGAAGCGCCCCATCAGATCGCTCAGCGCCTTGGTGTCATCCATGAATTTCTGATTCAGGCTCGAAATCGTCTCGGCCTGGCTGGTCAGGAATGTCTGCAAACTGGCCGGATCGCTGATGTCGGCGGCGGCTTTCATCCGCGCCATCGCCATATCAACATACGACTGCAAGCTGTTCATCTGAAAATTGACCAGCGCTTCCAGGTTGGCGGCGGACAACTTGTTGGCTTTGATCACAGGGCTAAGAAAAGTCTGATACTGCTCGGACATTTTGGTCAACATCTCGTTGCTCATGATGATTTCTCTCAGGAATTGACAGGGTGCATTAAAATTGTGCGTTGCAGCATAGCGTGATTTTTGTTGCAGCGCAATATATTTTGCGAATTTTTTATCATGTGAAACCAACCCGGTTCCCAATTTGGCGATAGCCCGACATTAGCGGATAATTTCGGTTTTAGTGAACATGGATACTGTCATGTGGTTTAAAAATCTCAGCCTGTTTCGTCTGGTTGAACCGCTACCGCTGTCGATTGATGCGCTAACGACCCGATTGGAACAACGCGCTTTTCAACCCTGTCCGAGTCATCAGCCCAGCACGGCAGGCTGGACGCCGCCACTAGGCCGCAAGGCCCACGACCAAGTACATGCCGTGGCTGGACGCTGGCTGGTGTGTCTGCGCACTGAAGAAAAAGTCCTGCCGCCCATTGTGATTAATCAGGCGCTGGCAGAGCGTATCGCTCTGATCGAGGATGAGCAGCGACGGCCAGTGCGGCGGCGGGAAAAGCTGGATCTGCGCGATCAATTGGTTCAGGAACTGTTACCGCGCGCGCTCACGCGCAGCCGGCTCGGTTACGCTTACCTGGACTTGCCGGCAGGATGGCTGGTCGTCGACAGCGCCAGTCCGCGTGGGGTAGAGGAAATGACGGGAACCTTGCGCGAGACCCTGGGTTCCCTGTCGATTGCGCCACCTAGCGTCCGGCGATCGCCAGCCGTGGTCATGACTGCCTGGCTACTGGAAGGACGCGCGCCGGTTGGATTTGCCTTGGGCGATAGTTGCGAGCTGCGCGAGGGAAGCGAAACCGGCAGCGTAGTGCGTTGCCGAGGCCAGGATTTAACCGGTGATGAAATTCGGGCGCATCTGGAAGC
>JAGRHM010000331.1:3095-5346 GCA_020445005.1 Candidatus Competibacteraceae bacterium
TGATCGTGCGCCGCCTGCAATTTCTCGATGTGGTGCGCGAATCATTGCCTGAGAATACGATGGATTCCCGGGAAGCAGCGTTCGATGCCGAATTCACATTAATGACCGGAGAACTCGCACTATTGCTTCCTCGCCTGCTAGAGTTGTTCGGAGGCGAAGCATAACAGGCAGTAACAGCGCCCGGTTTCAAGGGCGAGACTGATTGATTGTGGAAAGGTTGATCTCAATTATTAGCAGCTTGGACAGGCGATCCGTGAACAGTTGGCAAATTATTAGTATAATCATGTTATTGGGAATTGTCGCGATCATGGGTGGCGGTGGCTGGTGGCTCTTGCGCTACAGCCGACAGCGCAAGCAGATCATTGAAGAACGGTTGTTAGCCATGAAACGGGCGGCCGCCGAAAAAGCAGCCGCCGAAAAAGCAGCCGCCGAAAAAGCAGCCGCGCACAGCGCGGCGATCGCGCGGGCGGCGGCGGAGCGCCTGGCAGCGAAACGGGCGGCGATTGAGAAGGCGGTTGCGGAGAAAGCTGCGTCGGAGAAAGCTGCCGTAGAACAAGCCATCGCTGAGTGGGCAGCCGCTGAGCAGGCCGAGGCAGAACGGGCGCGTCAGCAACGCGCCAGCGAGAACCGCCAGGAGGCCGAAGCAAGCCAAGAGCGGTTGCAGGCAATCGAAGAAGCGATTGCCGAGTGGGTTGAGGCCGAGCGTGAAGGCAAACAATTGGCAGCCACCAAGTCAGGCCCGTCATCCTACTCCAACAGGACCACTACGCCGACCGAGGCGGTGCATCAACAAGTTCGTTCTACTGCACAGAATGTTGAGAAAGAGGTCCATGATCTGGAATTCATCAAGAACCGGATCGAAGCCGATGTAGATTTCCTGCCGATTGAGTTCCAGCAAACCATCGACGATTGGAAAGCCGGCAAGATTCTCCGCCGCAATACCTTCGAGGATCTCAAGCTGAAATTTCGTTACAAAGCCTATTCAATCGAGGACGGCTATGAAATGCTTTATTTATATAATGAATGGTTGAGCCAGCAGCGCCAGAAACTGCGGGTTTTTATCCATCTGTTAGGGACAGAAGTGGATAACTCGGAGAGTATCCAGGCAGCTATCGAACAAGCGGAACACAAGGAGCGGGAGAAATATCTGGAAATGGATGTGGATGTGATTTTCACATTGCGCGACATCCGCGCGATCCTGGAAAAACTGATTGGCATGGAGAACATTCTCAAGGATCTGGAAGGGGTATGTCGCAAACGATCGGAGCAAATCATTTCGCCACCCTGGGAAGCTAGAGGGTCACTATAGCCGTTTCCAAGCTCATGCCCTTGATTAAAACATCACTTGGGTGTATTGCCAGGGGCGGCTGCCAGCACAAGAAACTTTGCAGCATAATGTCCCGCGCTCCAGCAAATGAAAGAAAAACAGCCCAGCAATGCCGGGCTGTTTCGATGCGCTAAAACCCTGGATATTCAATCAAGAGAACGGATATTCGCCGCTTGCTTGCCTTTCGGTCCAGTAGTGACATCGAACGAAACCTTCTGGTTTTCCCTGAGTGTTTTAAATCCCTGTCCCTGAATAGCCGAGAAATGCGCGAACAAATCCTCGCCGCCCCCTTCAGGGGAAATAAAGCCAAAACCCTTGGCTTCATTAAACCATTTGACCGTGCCAACTGACATTACTTTAGATCTCGAAAAGATTAAAAAGGTAGAGCAATCGCTCAATTACAAGAACTAAAATAGAGGAACTGACGGGCTGAACCCCATTAGAAAGGGTTAACAGCAGACGAACAGGCAACCTACTTGAAGATCTTGCATGATTCACTATAGAGTATGGAACCAGGCAATACAAGAGCCTGGCTGTTGGGCTATGCGAAATATCACCCGCGCCCGCCCAGATAAGCTCGCCTGACTTCTGGATCAGCCAGCAGCTCCTCGCCCGTTCCCGCCAGGTGAATTTCACCATTGACCAGCACATAGCCGCGCTGGGCCAGTTTCAGGGCGTGATGCGCATTCTGTTCCACCAGAAAGATGGTTGCGCCGCTATCGCGAATTTCCCGAATTGTAGCGAAAATGCGTTGCACCATCAGCGGCGCCAGCCCTAGACTGGGTTCATCCAGCAACAGTAACCTGGGCCGACTCATTAGCGCCCGGCCAATCGCCAGCATTTGCTGTTCGCCGCCGGAGAGAGTTCCCGCCCGCTGATTGCGCCGTTCCTTCAAACGCGGGAACAGTTCAAATACTTTAATCA
>JAGRHM010000332.1:0-4591 GCA_020445005.1 Candidatus Competibacteraceae bacterium
TTTTCGTTCTGCATCCGGTAGTGAATCAAATCGGCAATAGTGCCGATTTTGACGCCATGCTGTTCAGCAAAGCGCTCCAGATCAGCGCGTCGGGCCATGCTCCCGTCTTCATTAAGGATTTCGACAATGACCGCTGCTGGCTCTAGTCCGGCTAATCGGGTCAGATCACAACCGGCCTCCGTGTGGCCAGCGCGCGTCAGCACTCCACCAGGTTGGGCCATTAATGGGAAGATATGACCCGGTTGCACCAGGTCTTCAGATCGGGCATCGGGCCGCACCGCGGTGCGGATGGTATGGGCGCGGTCGTAGGCGGAGATGCCGGTAGTCACGCCTTGAGCGGCTTCGACCGAAACCGTGAAGTTGGTGGAATAGGGGGTTGCATTATCCTGCACCATGAGCGGCAGACGCAGTTGTTGGCAGCGTTCGCGAGTCAAGGTCAGACAAATCAGGCCACGCCCGTAGCGGGCCATGAAGTTGATATCTTCCGGGCGCACCAGCGAAGCGGCCATTAGCAGATCGCCTTCATTTTCCCGGTCTTCATCGTCCATGATGATGACCATGTGACCCTGTCGCAGGTCGGTAAGAATGTCGTCAATGCGATTTAATGCCATGTGTTTATTTCCAGAAGCCGTGTTCGCGCAGCAGCGCCTCGGTCAGACCGCTGCCGCCAGGTTGCGCGGCGCGTTCGCCCAGCAGCAGGCGCTCCAGGTAGCGGGCAATCAAATCCACTTCCAGATTGACCCGCCGACCGACTTTGAAATCGGCGAGCGTGGTTTCCACCAGCGTATGCGGGACAATATTAAGTTCGAACGCCGCGCCATCGACCTGGTTAACGGTCAGGCTGACTCCGTCCACACAAATGGAGCCTTTCTCTGCAATGTAGCGGGCTAGCGCATCCGGCGCTTGAATGCGCAACCGCCAGGAGCGACCGTCGGAACGCCACTCGGTGACGGCGCCGACGCCGTCGACATGGCCGCTGACCAGATGACCGCCAAGCCGGGTTGTCGGCGTCAGGGCTTTTTCCAGGTTGACCCGGGTTCCCGGTGTTACCTCGCCGAGCGTGGTGCGCTCCAGGGTTTCGCGAGACATGTCAGCCCAGAAGCCGTCATTGGCCAAGTCGACAGCGGTCAAACAGACGCCGCTCACCGCGATGCTATCGCCGAGGTGGACGTCGCGTAAATCCAGTTTGCCGGTGGCGATGCGCAGACGAAAGTCGCCGCCTTGCGGCTGAATCGTTGTGATCGTCCCGACGGCGGTAATGATGCCGGTGAACATGACGGGAATCCCGGAGAGTTTTAAGAGTAAATCTTTATAAAGCTTTATTCGATTTAATAATTGAAACAAAAATTCCCAGAATTTTCGCTATATTTGAGATGTGATGCTCTTCTAAATCAACTGAGACCGTTTTTTCAGTCAATTTTAAGAAATTCCATAAGCTTCCGGTAGTGACGACGCCATAAACATCGATATTATTCCCTTTATCCTGATTGTATAAACTCGCCGCCAGCATCTCTGAAATACACTGCCCCAGCCCAGCTTTAATGTTATCATTTTTCGCTTCAACAATCGTAATGACTGGAGTATCCAAAAACAACTGCTCCGGGGAAAGGCTGATGATGTAGTCACAAACTCCATTTAAACCTCTGCTTTTATCGACATTAAATTCTATCCCTGAAAATAGGCTGATTTCCTGATTTAATAATTTGATGACCTCCACCAGAACGGGAGTCACGATCAGTTCGGAACGCGCCTTCTCCGTATTAATCGAAGTCGCCAAAGGCACATTATATTTAAGTGTTTCCTTGAGATGATCACTGTATTCCAGGATTTCGGCTTGATAGAACAGATTGACCTTTTCCGTTAGGACAAGACCTAACTTCTCTTTTACGTCGGTTAACGTGAAGTCACTGTAGGCCATAAAATTTAACTTAAATTCCAGGATATTGTTTCAAAAACTTAAAAATTAAAATTTCTGGCCAACCGGCTTTAATGTTATCCGCCAATCCTTTCCAATAGCCCGCATCTCCAGTATCTCCAACTCGGTGCGCTGGCTCATCCGCGTCAATTCCGGTAATTGGAACAAGCCACGCGCCTTGTTGCCGAGCAGCACCGGAGCTATATAGACCACCAGTTCGTCTACCAGATCGGCCTGCAACAGGGCGCCAGCCAGAGTTGGTCCGCATTCCACATGGATTTCATTGCATTCACGACCGGCCAGCTCCGCCATGATCGCCGGTAAATCCAGTTCCCATTCACAGTGTGGCGTTACCACAATTTCCGCGCCGGCGGCCCGCAGCGGCGCTTGGGCGACCGGATCAGCCACTCCAGTGAAAATCAGCACCGAACCCGGTAACCGCATGATTCGCGCGGTCGGGGGAGTGCGCAGTTCCGTATCGAGAATAACCCGCAATGGCTGGCGCGACGTTCCCGGCAGGCGGACATTAAGACTGGGACCGTCCGCCAGTACTGTGCCAATTCCGGTCAGAATCGCCGAACTGCGCGCGCGAAGTCTTTGCACATCCTGTCGCGCAGCCTCGCCCGTCAGCCATCGACTCTCGCCTGAAGCCAGGGCGGTGCGTCCATCCAGGCTCATCGCCAGTTTGACCCGGACAAACGGCAGACCCTGCGTCATCCGCTGAACGAACCCCAGGTTCAACGCCTGAGCTTCCGCTTCCAGCAGCCCGCATTCCACGGTCATGCCAGCCTCGCGTAACTGCGTCAATCCGCGTCCGGCCACCTGGGGATTGGGATCAGGCATCGCCGCAACCATGCGTGTGACGCCGGCGTTCAGCAGCGCATCGGTGCAAGGCGGGGTGCGGCCGTGATGGCAGCAGGGTTCCAGGGTTACATAAGCTGTCGCGCCGCGCGCCCGATCGCCCGCCATTTCCAGTGCGTTGACTTCCGCATGAGGTTCGCCGGCGCGCTCATGCCAGCCCTCGCCGACGATTTCACCCGCGCGCACCAGTACACAACCTACCCGAGGATTCGGATCGGCGCTATACAACCCACGCCGGGCCAGCATCAAAGCGCACGCCATGTAGCGATAATCGTCAGACAGCCATGCCATTCATTCACCGCCGGCGGGAGACGCATCAGGGATGCGCAGAAGTTCGGGAGCAATCACTCGGAATTCATTGAATCGCGTAAGGTGTTCTGTAATCGCTCGATTTCAATGCGAAAAGCATTAACATCCTCGAAGCTGCGGTAAACGGAAGCGAAGCGGACATAGGCCACCGGATCCAGACGCCGTAATTCATCCATCACCCATTCGCCAATCTGCTGACTGCTCAATTCGCGTTCGCTACTGGCGCGCACCCGATTTTTAACTCGCAGGATGAGTTTTTCAAGTTGCTCGGTGCTGACGGGCCGCTTTTCCAGCGCCCGCATCAGTCCGGTGCGCAGCTTTTCCTCCAGGAACGGCTCACGGCGGCCATCGCGTTTCACCACCGACGGCAGCACCAGTTCCGCGATCTCGTAGGTGGTGAAACGGGCGCTGCATGCCGGACATTCGCGGCGGCGGCGGACTTTATCGCCCTCCGCCAGCAGGCGCGAGTCCACGACGCGAGTGTCCGGGGCGTTGCAGAATGGACAATGCACTGTCGCCGCCTTGCCGCCAGGAGATGGATCAGCCGTACACCGGGAACCGGGCGCAGAGTTCGGCGACCTGGCCACGCACCCGATCAATCACGGCTTCGTTATTCAGATCGTCAAGAATATCGCAAATCCAGCCGGTCAATTCCCGACATTCGCGTTCCTGGAAACCCCGGGTGGTCACCGCCGGTGAGCCAATGCGCAGACCGCTGGTAACGAAAGGCGACTGAGGATCATTGGGCACCGCGTTCTTGTTCACCGTGATCCAGGCCCGGCCCAGGGCAGCGTCAGCCGCTTTGCCCGTGAGACCTTTAGCGATCAGACTCACCAGGAACAAGTGATTATCGGTGCCGCCGGACACCACATCATAGCCGCGCTCGCTGAACGTCCCGGCCATCACTCGGGCATTGGCGACGACCTGCTTCTGGTAGTCGATGAAATCCGGTTGCAGGGCCTCCAGGAGAGCGACCGCTTTGGCGGCGATGACATGCATTAACGGTCCGCCCTGGGTGCCGGGGAAGACCAGCGAGTTCAGTTTCTTCTCGATCTCGGGATTAGCGCGGGCCAGGATTAGGCCGCCGCGTGGGCCGCGCAGAGTCTTATGGGTCGTCGTGGTGACCACATCGGCGATGGGAACGGGCGTCGGATACACGCCCGCTGCGACCAGACCGGCAACGTGGGCCATGTCTACGACGAAATAGGCGCCCACCTGATCGGCAATGGTTCGGAAACGCGCCCAGTCCACCACCCGTGAATAGGCCGAGAAACCGGCAATAATCATTTTTGGCTGACATTCGAGCGCTAGCCGCTCAACCTGCTCGTAGTCAATTTCGCCAGTCGCATCATTCAACCCGTACTGCACCGCCTGATAAAGTCGCCCGGAGAAGTTGACTTTGGCGCCGTGGGTCAGATGGCCGCCGTGCGCCAGGCTCATGCCCAACACGACATCGCCGGGATCGAGCAGCGCCATGTAAACAGCGGCGTTGGCTTGTGAACCGGA
>JAGRHM010000332.1:4650-7774 GCA_020445005.1 Candidatus Competibacteraceae bacterium
AGTTGTTCAGCGATATCCACGAATTCGCAACCGCCGTAATAGCGTTTGCCAGGATAACCTTCGGCATACTTGTTGGTCAGCACCGAACCCTGGGCTTCAAGCACTCGCGGGCTGGCGTAATTTTCCGAAGCAATCAGCTCAATGTGGGCTTCCTGGCGCTGCTTTTCACCCTGCAAGGCGGCCCACAACTCGTTGTCAAACCCGGCAATCCGCATTTCTCGACTGAACATTCGCAACCTCTGCAAAGGCGAGCGCCCGCTGTCCTGGAATCCAGCGCGAGCGAACCATGGAAAACAAGGAATCATACCCGATTTCAGTGACGATTAACGGGAATGGCCCAAGAAAATGCAGAAATTATGACTGGCGCGCGGTCAGGATCGTTCTGGCAGAGTGAGGAGTTGGGTTGGGGGGAACTCAGCGCATCGGGGTTTCCAGAAAAGCATCGATAACAGCGACCCAAGCCTTGCCGACATTGCGCAGATCATAACCGCCGCCGCCGACGCCTAAAATGCGGCCCTCGGCGAACTCCTCGGCAATCTCGCACAAGCCGCGAGCCGCGCGGGCATGGGCGCGGTAGGTATAGTGCAGATGCGCCAGAGGATCGCCATTCAGACCATCGGCGCCGCAGTTCATGACAATAAATTGCGGCTTCCACTGGCGCAGGAATTCTTCGACCTTGTCCCACATCATCAAAAAGTCGGGATCGGCGGACAGGGGCAACAAGGGGATATTGAGCTTGCGGCCCTTGGCTTCGCCCTTGCCAATCTCGTGTGGGAAACCGCTCTGGGGAAAGTTGTAACGGCCATCCTCATGGATGTCGGCGTAGATCACTGTAGGGTCGGATTCGAAGGGATAGAACACGCCGTCGCCGTGATGGGCGTCGATGTCTACGTAGGCGATGCGCTCCAGGGCATATTCCTGTTGCAGAATTTTGATCGCCACGCCGGCGTCGTTAAAGACGCAAAAACCAGAGGCGGTATCGGGCATACTGTGATGCAGACCGGCAATGGGCACAAAGATGCGCCGCGCTTCGTTGTTCATCAGTTTGCGCGCGGCGTCAACCACCGTGCCCACTACGGTCGAGGCGTCTTCGAACACACCGCGATAGGCGGGGGTATCGCCATAATCCAGCAAACCGCTGCCGGTTTCGGACAGAGTTTTGACTTTTTCAACGTAGCCAGGCGTGTGGAACAGCGTGAGTTGCTCCTCAGTGGCCTTAACCGGATGGAAGATGCGCACCTGGTAATCGAGATGGCGAATGTGCATCTCGTCCCAGAAGGCATGAATGCGGTCTTCGCCGAAAGGATGATCCTCGAAACCGTAGCGGCCTAATTCTTCGCCGGTGTAGACAGCCACCGTTCTACTTCGTGACATCACTTGCAAGCCTCGTCGTTTTGGATGTTGATTCTTTAACTACTACTCATCATGATAGTTCAGCTCAATGAGTTTCGGGCGCAGCATTCAAAAAGACCAGCCAGCTCGCTACATTCCTCAGTCGCCAAAAGGGCGGCCTGAGTGACATCATGATTTTCGTTGACCCTGATACGCGATATTCCCTATAATTTTGGGGTACTCTGGAGGCGGAAGCGGAGCAGGAGCAGAAAACGCCCGGCAGGATGCCGAAGCGCCTTTGAGAGAAAATACGATAAAGCCCCAAATAGATTAAATAAAGATAACGATTACAAACATGTCCAGCATAATGAAGCGCCTGGATTATTTAGAATTATGATTATGGGCGCGAAACAGATCACCCGAACTATCATCGCTATTCAACTGCTCGTCACGCTGTTAGTCGCCGCCATCTCGCTGGCGCTCAGTGATTACCGTGCAGCGTATTCCGCAGTGGTCGGCGGCGGCATCAGTGCGCTGACGACCTTCTACTTCGCCAGCAAGGTCTTTTCAGTACGCATTGGCTCACCCGCCGCCAAGGTCGCCCGGGCGTTTTATATCGGCGAGGTCGTCAAGTTGTTGTTGACCGTCCTCCTGCTCAGCGCCGCGTTGCTCTGGCTGCCGATTGTTCCCCTTCCTCTTCTGGTGGCGTACATCGCGGCGCTGATGGCGTACTGGCTGGCATTACCCTTTACCTTCAATGCTTCGGTGAGGACGCTATGAGCGAAAGTGGTCATTCCGCAACGGGATACATCGTCCACCATTTGACCAATCTCAAGATTGGCGAGGGCTTCTGGACACTTCATCTGGATACGATGTTTTTTTCGATCAGCCTGGGTGCATTGTTCCTGTGGCTGTTCATGAAAGCGGCGAAATCCGCGACTAGCGGCGTACCAGGGCCTTTGCAAAACTTCTGCGAAATCATGGTCGATTTCGTCGATACCCAGGTCAAGGATTCTTTTCATGGTCGTAATCCGGTAATCGCGCCATTGGCATTGACCATCTTCGTCTGGGTGTTTTTATGGAACGCCATGGATTTGGTACCCGTCGATCTGCTGCCATCGATTGCCGGCTTGCTTGGCATCCCTTACCTGCGGGTGGTTCCTTCCACTGATCTGAATTCGACTTTTGGCATGTCGATTTCAGTGCTGTTGCTGGTTTACTACTACAGCATCAAGGTCAAGGGGCCAGTGCATTTCACCATGGAGGTATTGACTCATCCCTTTGGTAAATGGTTCATGCCGTTCAACCTGCTGTTACGGATTGTCGAGGATCTGGCCAAGCCTATTTCACTTGGCCTGCGGTTATTCGGCAACCTCTATGCTGGCGAACTGATTTTTATTCTGATCGCGCTGCTGCCCTGGTGGATTCAGCTTACTCTTGGTTGGCCCTGGGCCGTATTTCACATCCTGGTTATCACTCTACAAGCCTTTATTTTTATGGTGTTAACCATTGTTTACCTGAGCATGGCGCACGAGGATCACTAAACTTAGGGACAGGTTGTCTATCAGCGAAACCCGGTCGTTGCGCGACCGGCTTCATATTCCGATTTTTCTTCATTCACACACCCCCAACCTCTCAACGGGAGACCATAAATGGAAGCTGCAAGCTTGATTGCCAACGTGCAGGGTATGACCGTCATCGCCGTAGCCTTGATTCTGGGCATGGGCGCGCTAGGCACCGCCATCGGTTTTGCTCTGCTGGGCGGCAAGTTTCTGGAAGGCGCCGCCCGCCA
>JAGRHM010000333.1 GCA_020445005.1 Candidatus Competibacteraceae bacterium
AGATTGTGCGGGTCCTGCACGCCATCCAATACGAGCAGCAGGAGCGGCCCTTCGACCGCCGCCAGCAGCGCTGGCAAATCATCCTCGCCATGTTTCTGTTGCCGGGCCGCCAGGCGAGCCACTACGCCCTGATGGCGTGCGCTGCCGCTCACACGATCCAGTTCCCCCCGGTCAACCCGGTGAACAGTGAGGCCCAACCGGGTTGCGGTAGCCAGCACCGCCTCAATCCGCCGATCCCGGCGCTGGCGCTCGATCCACAGCTCATGCACCTGTTCCGGCTCATAGTCCAGCGCCGCCGCAATGGCATGCAGGCCATAAATCAGTTGCTCGGTCAAGAGGATGACTCCTTCCACCGCCGCAGCGGATAACGATTGCGTCGCGTTGATTCACCACGCTTGCTTTCCACCGGCTCAAAGTCAATCTTACGCTCATCCAGATCGACGCGCGCCACCTGAACCCGCAAGACATCGCCCAGTCGGTAGATCTGGCCGGAACGCTCGCCATGCAAACGATGGCCGATCGGATCGAATTTATAGAAGTCATTGCGCAACGCCGTCACATGCACCAGGCCCTCCACATACACGCCGCGCAATTCCACGAACAGGCCAAAACCGGTAACGGCCGTAATGATGCCATCGAAGACCTGCCCGACCTTGTCCAGCATATATTCGCATTTCAACCATTCCACGGCATCGCGCACCGCCTCATCCGCCCGCCGCTCGGTCATGGAGCAATGCTCGCCCAGCCCCACCAGATCGGCGTGGGTAAAGGGAAAATCTACGGCTTTACCGCCCTGGAGAACATGACGAATGGCGCGATGCACCTGCAAATCGGGATAGCGGCGAATCGGCGAGGTGAAATGCGCGTAAGCCTCCAGCGCCAGGCCGAAATGACCAAGGTTGCCAGGACTATAAACCGCCTGGGCTAGCGAACGCAGCATCACGGTTTGAATCAGATGCACATCTGGCCGCTCGTGAACCTGTTCCAGCAAGCGGGTATAGTCCCGCGGCGCAGGTTTATCGCCGCCGCCCAGCCCCAATCCCAGTTCGCCCAGGAAAGCCCGCAGCTTGTGCAATCGGTCCTCGGTCGGTCCCTCGTGAATCCGGTATAACCCCGGCATTTTATGGCGCTGGAGGAACCGGGCGGCGGCAACATTGGCAGCGATCATGCATTCCTCGATGAGGCGATGCGCATCGTTACGCTGCGTCGGCAAAATGCGCTCGATCTTGCGGTCCGCGCCGTACTCAATTTCCGTTTCCTGGGTATCGAAATCCATCGCACCGCGCTGTTCCCGCGAGACGCGCAAGACCTGATACAATTCCAGCAGGCGATCCAGGTGCGGAACTTGTTCGGCATACTCGGCGCGGAGCTGGGGATTACGCTCGGTGACGATAGCCGCGACCGTGTCATAGGTCAGACGCGCCTGAGAACGCATCACCGCCTCAGCGAAGCGGGAACGGATAATGCGGCCCTCGGCGTTAATTGTCATTTCGCAGACCATGCACAACCGGTCAACATGCGGGTTCAGCGAACACAGGCCGTTGG
>JAGRHM010000334.1 GCA_020445005.1 Candidatus Competibacteraceae bacterium
ACCAGCGTGGTCTTGCCGTGGTCAACATGGGCGATAATGGCGATGTTGCGAAGTTTTTCAATCACTGTTTAATCACACTGAGTAGCTATCGGGCCGGATCGACGGCGGCATTATAGTCTTTTCGATTCAGAACCGGACAAATGCTGACATCGGATGCGGCTCAACAAAACCCCTGGAGAATGCCTTAATGACGCCAACCACCATGCAAGCCGTACGTATCCACGCCTATGGCGGTCCTGAAATGCTGCACTACGAGGAGGTCCCCTTGCCTTCCCTCAAATCCGATGACCTGTTGATCAAGGTCCGCGCGGCGGCGGTCAATCCCGTGGATTGGAAAATCCGCGAAGGGTGGCTGCGGAATGTTCTAAACCACACTCTCCCGCTCACTCTGGGTTGGGACGTATCCGGCGAAGTGGTGGCCATTGGCGCCGAGGTTCATGAATTCGCTATTGGCGACGCTGTCTATGCCCGCCCGGATATTGAGCGCGATGGCGCTTACGCGGAATTTGTCGCTGTTAAGGCCAGCGAAGCCGCTCGTAAACCCGCTGCTCTGGATTATATTCACGCTACCGCCGTACCGTTGGCCGCTCTGACCGCCTGGCAATCGTTGGTCGACGCTGCGCAGTTACAGGCCGGTCAAACCGTGCTGATTCATGCCGCCGCCGGCGGTGTGGGCAGCCTGGCGGTGCAACTGGCCAAGGCGCGCGGCGCGCGGGTCATCGCCACGGCCTCGGGGGTGAATACTGGACTGGTGACGGAGCTAGGCGTGAATCAGTTTGTCGACTACACGCAAACCCGCTTCGAGGAGGTTGCCAAGGAGGTGGACGTAGTGCTCGACACTGTCGGCGGCGACACCCAGGCGCGTTCCTGGTCAGTGCTGAAGCCTGGCGGCATCCTGGTGTCGGTGGTTGACCCGCCGCCGGAGGCGACGGCCCTTAAGCACAACGTGCGCAGCGCCTTCGTCTTCATCCAACCTAGCGGCGAGCAATTAACCGTTATTGCCCAGTTGATCGACGAGGGACGCATGAAGCCGGTGATCCATACCGTCTTGCCGCTCAAAGAGGCGCGGCAGGCCCAGGTCATCAGCCAGGGTGGCCATGCGCGCGGCAAAATTGTCTTGCACATCGCTGATTAAGGAATTCTTTCGCCAGCGGGCAAGGGGAGAGAACCGGTCAGGAAACGCTCACCCGCTCCTGAGCTTGACGCAGACCCTCACGAACCGCGGCAATCCAGTGTGGCGGAAAACGCTCGGGATCGGTCAACCAGCTTTCCAGACGGGTCACCGCCTGCGTGATGCCGTGGCGTTGATCAGTCACCGCGCTAACCAGCAGGTTACCGATGCCGGGCAAGCGCGCCCGCCAATCCGGACCCACCGCTTGTGCAAAGCGATTGCAGATGGCGTCGAAATCGGCGTCACTGATCACGGCCCGGCGCTGTTCCGCCAGGTGATCAGCGGCAATGAGCAATTTGCGGTAATCCACCCCACGCTGCGCCGGCATCCGCGTCATCAGCTCCTCGTAAAGCAATTCCAGATGGCGTTGCAGCAGAATGCGCGGGATGCCTCGCGACGCCAGCACCACGCCCAGCCATTCGACCTGAGCGTTAATCACTGCCTGATCGCGCGCCGCCAGCGTCACCAACCAGGCCCCATCACTATTCGTATAGCGCCGACCGCGCTCGCCAAAGCGCCAGGCAAAATAGGGATACTCCAGCCAACAGCGCTGACCGGCGTGGAGGGCCGCTTCAATCTCACCTGGATCATCCGGCACCGGATGTGCGCCGGCCTCAGGATTCAGCGCAGTGACTTTCCGGGTTAATTGGCCGGGATCGAAGGGATAAAGCGATTGAAACAGCCGATAAATTTCCGCGAACGCCTCCCGCGCGGCGGTAATAATCGCCTCTTCCTCCTCGTTCGCAATGGACACCGCATTCATGCGCGCGCCGAAGTTTCGCCAACGTTCCCTGGCGACATGTTCCTCCCAGCTCAGATAGGACAACCCATGATGTTCATCGAGGCCCAGGGTCTTGCCGATCAGCGGCGCCAGCACCATCGCGCCCTGAATGGAACCTTCCAGAACATAGAAGTAACCCAGCAGGGAGACCGGCGAATCCGCCGAACGCTGCAAAATATGATCAGCCAGGGCGCTGGCGGCTTCATGCGCCATGGGAATGTCGAACACATTCCGTGTTGCAAAAAACGCCAAGTCTTGTTGAATCTGCGGGAATCGGCGCATGTCTTCGCGCCAGACGGCGTTCAATCGCGCATCATGCGCGGTTGGCGCTTCATGTTCCAGGATGCCATGCAAGACCGCCATGCCGCGTAATTGCCCAACATAGCTTTCAACAGGCAGTTCGCACCGTTCCAAGGCATGGAACCAGGGCAACTTCTGGATCTGCTCGTGGGCTTCGCGAGTGGCTTCGCGCAGGCGGGTCATGAGCGTCAATGTGGACATGGGCGTTTCTCTTGCGGCGCTAGGCAAATCAGGCTGCAGCCTGACCTACCGTCTCAAATTAATCGAAATTTAACAGATATAACCTAAGAATGACAAGCTAATAACGGAACGGGCGCCAGTTGAATTTCACTATACTGACCCGCCCGCGCCTTCTCCCAGGCGGCTAGTTCTTCCAGGGAAAGCTCCAGTGTGGTCATCTGTATGCGATTCCATAATACCAGTCCGCTTTCGCAACCACTGGCCAGCCATCGTCCATCGGGACTGAACGCTACTCTGGTGACTCGCCCGGCGCATTCCGGCAGGATCGCCGTGCATTGCCGATTCTCCACCCGCCACAGCCGCACGGTGCGATCGCCGCTGCCGCTGGCGAGCAACCGTCCATCGGGACTGAAGGCCACCGTGTTTACGCTACCGGTATGGCCGGGGAACGCCGCTACGCATTGCCGGTTCTCCACCCGCCACAACCGCACTGTATCATCGTCCCGGCGGCGCTCGGAAAAGCTGCCGCTGCCGCTGGCCAGCCAGCGCCCATCCGCGCTGAACGCGACCGAAGTCACTCGGCCCGTGCGTCCGGGTAGCACTGCAATGCACTGTTTAAGGTCAACCCGCCATAACCGCACCGTCCGATCCGCCCCGCCGCTGGCGACCAGTCGCCCATCCGGCCCCCAGGCGACTGCGCTGACCCCGCCCGCATGTCCGGCCAACGTGGCCGCGCATTGTCCACTGTCCACCCGCCACAGCCGCACCGTGCGATCGCTGCTCGCGCTGGCCAGCCAGCGCCCATCCGGACTGAAGGCGATCGCGTTCACCATCCCAGCATGACCGCGCCAGGTCGCCAGACATGGGCCGCCATGTACGCGCCATAATCGGATGGTGCGATCGCCCGCGCTGGCGATCAATTGCCCATCCGGATTGAACGCGACTGCGTTGACCGCGTCGCTATGTCCGGTGAAAGTCCTCACCCCTCCATGACCGTCCATGGACCATAACCGCACCGTCCGATCCGCGCCTCCGCTGGTCAGCCAGCGGCCATCCGGACTGAACGCTACGGCTGTTTTACCCGACGGAGCGCCTGCCAGCATTTGGTTAGCGTGTTCCCAGTGCAGCGGCGAAGCGGCCGGACGCTCCCAGCTATCCACGCTGATTCGCCAGTGAAAAGCGCGCTTCAGGTCTTGTTCCAGCGCCTTGGCGTCCTCGTAGCGCGGCGTAGCGACCCGCGATTGCCACTGTCGCAACACCGGGCACGCAGCGCTGTTCACGGCAATCTGTTCCGACAGGGCGTAATAGCTGCGCAAGACCCCGGCCAGAGCTTGCGCATCCTGCCGTAAAGTATCCAAAGCTTGTTGCACCGCCTGGGG
>JAGRHM010000335.1 GCA_020445005.1 Candidatus Competibacteraceae bacterium
CGTCGATAGGCCAGCGGATCGCCTGAAAGACCGGGCGGAAGTTGTTTACCAGCCAGTCCAGACCTTGATCGACCCAGGTATTCAACGGAATCAAGGTCTCCTGAAAGGGATGGACCCAATCGAATGTGGTGGAATCCGTAGGCGCGGGCGAAGCTGTCAGCCAGTCTGCTGTGTCCGTAGGCGCGGACGGAGAGGCGGATTCGCCGCTCCAGGGATTGGTTGCCGGCGCTTCGCTGGCGGTTCCCGTGGCGGGCGTTGAGGAAGGTGTTGATTCGGCTGAGGTCGCCCAAGGATTGTCAGCACTCATACAAATTCCTCCTCGCCGTTCAGCGCCAATAGCAGATTAGCCTTGGTAATTACCCCGATGTAGCGTTGTTTTGTATCAACGACCGGCACGCCGCAGGGCGCCTGCGCGACAGGGGCTAACAATTCATTGAGCGGCTTATCGTCCGGGACGGGAGCGATATCGGGCAGGAATGCCTGTTTGAGCGGTACGCCTTCGTCGTTGCCCGCCGCGCGCAGGGAATCAGCAGACACCACGCCATGAAACACCAGGTTAGGGCCAACGACATAGCCGTAATCCTCAAGACGCGAGGAGATTTGTTTTAGGGCGGCGAGGATGCCGGTGCCTTCGCGATCAATCAGCGTTGCATGTTCGGTGCGCGCGACATCATGGGCAGTCAATACCTTAGACGCATCAACGCCCCGGAAGAACGAACTGACATATTCATCAGCAGGATTGCGCAAGATTTCCTCCGGCGTTCCTACCTGCACAACCCGTCCGCCTTCCATGATCGCGATACGATCGCCAATGCGCATGGCCTCGTCCAAGTCATGGGAAATAAACACGATAGTACGTTTTTGCTGGGTTTGCAGGTCCAGCAATTGATCCTGCATTTCCGAGCGGATCAGCGGATCGAGTGCGGAGAAGGCTTCGTCCATCAACAAGATGTCAGGATCATTCGCTAGCGCCCGCGCTAATCCGACCCGCTGTTTCATGCCACCGGAAAGTTCGTCTGGATAACTATAGGCGTAAGCTTTCAAACCGACCTGATCAAGAGCCTCCAGAGCGCGTTCATAGCGGGTTGCGCGCGGCACTGCTGACAGTTCCAGCCCAAAGGAAGCGTTATCGATGATGTTGAAGTGGGGCATGAGCGCAAAAGACTGGAACACCATGCTCATCTTGCGCCGTCGGAGGTTGCGCAAGCCTTCGTCGGGCAGAACGGCGATGTCCTCGCCATCCACCAGAATCTGTCCGGCAGTCGGTTCAATGAGTCGGTTAAGCAGGCGCACCAGTGTGGATTTGCCAGAACCCGACAGGCCCATGATGACAAAGATTTCGCCTTCACGGATATCGAAGCTGGCGTTCATCACGCCGACGCTCTGGCCAGTTTGTTCGAAGATTTTCGCCTTGTCCATGCCCTGTTCAAGCAGGGGCAAGGCAACCTTGGGATTATCTCCAAAGATCTTATAGAGTTTTTTGATCGCGATTTTGACGTTCATCGGCAGGTTTCTGGGTAGCGGTTACGCTGAACTCGATTTCGCTCATGACGACAATGCATAGATTGTCAGCGGCGCTTCCAAGATGTCTTCAAAACTGGGCAAACAGACAACGTAACCGATGGCTTATCGGCGCCCAGTCGATTCGGCCAGACCGGATCAGTAGGGCGGTTCAATGATCTTCCGATCAACACCAGGATTTAACCAACTCCTGGATTAGTAACTTTTCAATTACAGATTATATCTTTTAGTTTTACAACGCTCAGGTGAATTATGCAAACAGATTTTGGCGCGATTTTGCTGGATATGATTTTATGTTTATGATTAACAAATGATAAAAAATCCATAATTTTTTATGAACAGTGGATGGCGTTTGTATTGACCAAGGCGCTCGATGCTCAGTAAAGCAGTCTTGGTCAGCGGGGCATCCAATTTATCAAAACCTTTAAGATTCGAATGGGGTGAAAACCTATCATGAATTTCATCCATTGTTCAGCTAATATGACTCACAGATCATTGGGATTTTGTTCTGTCTCTTACGAGACGCATTTACTGATCCAATACCCCGGAGAGAATCATCATGAAAAGACCGAATGCTTTGTTATTGACGGCCACCCTGGGATGCGCCCTCCTGTCAGCCTCGGCGCTAGCGGCTGAGTCGAAGGACAG
The DNA here is from genome assembly GCA_020445005.1 of Candidatus Competibacteraceae bacterium. Lineage (GTDB taxonomy): Bacteria > Pseudomonadota > Gammaproteobacteria > Competibacterales > Competibacteraceae > UBA2383. The sequence goes on from JAGRHM010000335.1 coordinate 2,170, forward strand.
CGATAAATCCAGGGAGGAAGTCAAAGCGGTGCTGAATCAGCACGATGAGGCCATGAATAAACAGGATCTCAAGGCGTTGATGATGCTCTATGCCGATAGCCCCGGTATTGTGCTCATGGGTACGGGACCTGGCGAGTTCTGGAAAGGCAAGGCGGCGGTCGAGGAGGCTTATAAACAATTTTTCCAGGACTTCAAACCTGGGACTTTTAAGCACGAATGCCCGGAAACCTCCGCCGGTCATGATGGCAACGTGGCCTGGATGATCGCCTCCTGCAACATGCAAGATGTTACGCCGGATGGAGAAACCCGTGAATATGGACTCAACGTGTCGAGTGTGCTCAAGAAGGAAAAGGACGGCTGGAAATTCCAAATTTTGCACTTTTCCAATCTGACTGGCGGCGATATGCCGCCGCCTGAAGAAGAAATGGAAGAGACCCCAGCGCCGGAGGACGGCGAACCCGCGTCGGAAACCGCTCCGAAAACCCAGTAAGCGGAGATCATCATGACTGATCAACACGACATGCAAAATTCTGATTCGACCGAAGGGCTAGCCGAGGGGCAACGACGCGCTTTCCTGCGTGGCCTGGGTAAGTGGTCGCAGGCGGTGATCGGCGGCGTATTGCTGGGCGGCGCCCTGGCAAACAGTCCGTCAGTCCGGGCTGGCGGCTGGATTAACCGGCGTGGCGGTTGGGGCGGCGGTTGGGTCAATCGCGGCGGCGGCTGGATCAACGGTGGCGGTTGGGTCAATCGTGGCGGAAGCTGGATTAATGGCGGCGGCGGCGGTTGGATTAACCGGCGCGGCGGTGGCGGCGTGGGATGGATCAATCGCCGTTAATCGCTATTTCCACCTAAAAGTATTTTCCTGACGATTGGCCTCGCGGGTTGCCGCTGAGATGGCCTGCGAGGTCTCGTCGTTTGGCGTGAGCGAAAGTAATTATGACTATATCCGCTGCCAGCAATTCCCGGTCTCTTGAA
>JAGRHM010000336.1 GCA_020445005.1 Candidatus Competibacteraceae bacterium
GGACAAAGAGCGCACGTCGGTATTTCGCTACCTTACCGAGCCATGCCTTGGCGCGTTTGAAGTACCGGCCCTTCTTTCGAAATTTCCGCTTCACCCACTGTAATAGATGACGGTCGATGTGCCGTAATAACGGGTAGAGTGCCGATCGGTTGTACGCACCGTAGTCGTTGATCCAACCGCGGACGATGGGGTTGACTAACCGCGCGATGTCCTCCAACGATAAGCCGGTGCGCCGGTTCAGCCGCCATGCTCGGACACGCTGACGAATCCTTGTTGCCGCGCTGGGGCTGATCGCTGGGCTAAAGGCGACAAACAACGGACCCTTTCGGCTACGAGCCAACCGAGGACGAAAGCAGTAACCAAGGAAATCAAACTGCTTGGCTAACCCACTGTCCCGCTGCCTGGCCACGACGCAACAAACAATCTGCGTTTTCTCCGGATGCAACTCCAACTGGCATTCCTGAAATCGCTGTTTCAGCGCCAACAAAAGCTGCTCGGCTTCCCTTTGGCTTTGACAGTGCACCACGGCATCGTCGGCATACCGAGCAAAAGGATGTTGTGGAAAGTTGGGGGTCTAAGCCGGAACCCCCGAAAATTCCGCGAGACCTCTTTTTCAACGGATTTCTTAGCCAAACTTTCCATAGTGCGGACGAAAACCGGAAAGTTTTTAACATCAATCCCGGTCAAATCGAGGCTGAAAAAGAACAAATCAGGTTATCAACGCATCGAAAACCGGAAAGATGACCGCACCGGAAAAATCGGGGGTTCCGGCTTACCCCCCCTGAACTCATCTCGTTATCAATTTCAGAAAAACGTATGAGAATACAACATCAAAATTGGCAAAATTGACCGATCGCGGTTTTAGTCAGAAATACCCATTCTTGAGCAAGCTGCGATCCAGGGTATGAATGCGGTCATTCCGCCGAAGAAAAACCGTACCATCCAAAGACCGTACGACCGAGACCTCTACAAGCTCCGTCACCTTGTCGAAAACGCGTTCCTGATGCTCAAAAGATGGCGCAGGATCGCCACAAGATACGCCAAAAACAGCAAGTCTTTCCTTGCCGCCGTTCAAATCAGATGTCTCGCTCTCTGGCTTAAAATCTCGTGACTACACTATCTAGCAGGAGCGGTTTAGGATGCCTTCGCATCGAATGCGCCAGCAGTATCCGTTGGGCTTCAAACCCCAAGGCCGGAGCAGTTCACAGCTTGGCGTGTTCGAAAACCTGGACGTCCGGCACCACAAAGCGTCCCTGCAAGGAGGCCAGTTGTGCCCGGTGCAGACGCGCGATCTGTTCGACCATCTTTTGACCGTTCTCAAGCAAGTGAACTTCGATCTGGCGCCGATCTTCCGATGAGCGGCGACGCTTGACAAACCCCAGTTTCTCGCAGCGCGAAATCAGCGCCACGACGCCGTGTTGTTGCGCCTGCAAGCGCTCGGTAAGCTCGCCGACGGTTGCCCACTCGCGACCGGGATAACCCTTGATATGCAGTAACATCAGATATTGTAGCGGCGTAATGCCATGTTGACGCGCCACCTCTTCGCTGAAGCGAACAAACTTTCGTATCTGATAGCGAAAATCAGAGAGTATTTCAAAGTCATGCTTGTTCAAAGGCAAGTCATCATGTATCGGCACGGGCGTATCCATTGACCACGGTTTTAGGTGCGTGCCATCTCATCTCGCTGCGATCCGCCCTGGAGACGCGAGGCACGAGACGGGTCAGCAGGTAAGGGGCGACCTGCGGGATGGACATGAAAAACCTCCACCCGCTAAGAGCGGTGTTATACCAATTCGCATTCAATCGAATACAAACTGCCCTGAATATTCAGGACTTCAACGCAACATCTAATACTTATATTGATCGCGATTTGGTATTAGATGTAGGCGCGGGCGTATGGCCAAAGTGGCGAGGGCCGCAGAACTTTGGAGGCCGCGGAGGGCCTGCCTTCTGCACACGCATCCGGGCAGCCGTTAAGCCCTTCGTCGTGGGAACCCTGACGTAGGCGCCTTGCGCCGAAGCCGTGGTCCCGGAACGAGGCGTACCGGGGATCAAAAGGCTGCCACCGCGCACAGGGCGAAAGGAGGACTGGAATGCCTCAGTTCGCATCCCGTGCACGGTGACACTCCGACATCAATGCCTCAGTACGATTTGTACGAGCACCAACCAGGCGAACAACCCCGTACCCGCGATCACCGTCGCCATCTGCAATGCCTGAAGATTCTCGCGCATGCGAAACAGCGCATAGACCCCGTGATAAATCAGTCCGGCCGAACAGATCAGCGCCAGAATCCCGATTACTATATTGATGGACAGACTTGGCACAAACAGCGCCAGCGAGGAAAGCCACAATGGAATCGGGGCGATGGCTGCTAGTGTGAAGCATTCGTGATAATCAGCAGTAACACTATAGGTTTTTGTGACGATGAGGTGAATCAGCCACGCCATCAATGGAACAGTGAGCAGCTCGGCGATAAAGAAGATCCCTGCCGCGGTGTGCCACTGTTCAGGTGAAACCCCTGGAGCAAAGACATCGCCATAGTGACCTCCCGCATAAAAGATCATCGCCGGCGGTAACAGCGATAACGGCAACACCACCCACGCAAATAGGCGAGTTACTGATGGATGAATACGGATGATGTCGTCCCAACCCGCATGAAACGAAAAGATCATCTTCGGTGTTTGCATCAAGTTCATAGCGGACTCCTTAAAAATATACACGACCGATCAGGCTTCGATCGGACTGACAGGACCAAACCACCGTCTCGGATACGCAAACATACCCTTCAGTTAAATATATCACATTATGATGTATATTCAAGGAGAGTCCCGACAAGCTATGAACAAGTATGGAAAGCGTTTCTACTCGCTCCAATGAGAGGTTCGATGCTCGCTTCGGCCAAGCGCTCGGTATAGCGGATCGACCCGTATTGCACACCTGGATCGGAGGGGCGAATCCACCGATCCGGGCGGAGGGGACCGCGCTCGTATGGTCTCTGCTCCTATGCGTCGAGCATGAAGGCCGAGGGCGTCGTGGTCGGCACGCGCCAGCCCACGAACCGACAGGTGAACCTATCGATCACGAAGGCGACACGGACGCGACCCCGCCAGATCGAGACGTCGGTGAGGTCCGACACCCACAGCCTCAATCACGTAACTGACGGATATCCTGACTTTTTGGAAATTCCCACTGAATGCTAAACGACCCTTTCAACGTCATCCTGTTGCTCGTCGCCGCCTGCATGGCCGGTGCATTGAATGCCGTCGCTGGCGGCGGCAGCTTCCTGACACTCCCGGCGTTGGTATTTACGGGCATGCCACCGGTTATCGCGAACGCCACCGGTACCGTTGCCCTGTTACCCGGATATGTTTCCGGCGTCCTGGGTTTTCGTGAAGACCTGGCGCCGCCGCCCGGTTTGTCGTTACGTACCCTGACCGTTCTGAGTCTGATCGGTGGCGCGATGGGCGCCGCTCTGCTGTTGGTGACCGCCGACCGTACCTTCAACCAGATTGTGCCCTGGTTGTTGCTGGTGGGAACGATACTTTTTGCTATCGGCCCGATACTGCTACGTAAACTCAAGGACAGCCAAGCCCGCCACGCCTCGGCGGGGAAGTCTGCCGCGGGCATGCTGGCCGTCTCCATCTATGGCGGCTACTTCAATGGTGGCCTCGGTATCCTGCTGCTGGCGCTGTTCGGCTTACTAGGTCAAACCAACCTGAATGCGATGAATGGCATGAAGAATGTAGTTTCGGCATTGCTGACTGTGATCGCCGTCGCGATCTATGCCTGGGGCGGCGTCGTGGCCTGGCCCCAGGCAGGGGTGATGATGATGGCGGCGACCGCGGGCGGTTATTTTGGCGCGCGGCTTGCTCGGCGGATACCGGCACTCGTGCTGCGGGCCGGAATTGTTGCCACCGGTTTAATCATGACCACGCTGTTCTTTCTTCGCGGTTGACCCTGGATACCGCTGGATACCTATCGCGGCGCGCGCTTCACGTACGGTTTTTCCGTTTTCCGAGACGACCCGCCGTAGACGGTCCAGACCGGCGTCTTTTAATGTTTGTTCCAGTAACTGGCGGATCGCTTCCGGCTTCTCCAACGTGAGGGCTTGCCGCGCCAACGACGCCATGCGTGAAAAATCCACGCTTCTAATCGCCCACTTTATCCGTGGGAGAACCGCGGCGCTCACGCTCAGGCGATTGAATCCCAACCCCAACAAGAGCAGGGCGCCACCGGGATCACCGGCCATTTCCCCGCACACGGCGACCGGCTTGCCGGCTGGTCTGGATGCATCCACCACCTGCCGAAGCGCGCGCAGCACGGCGGGATGGAGAGGATCCAGCCGTTGCGAGACGTGGAGGTTACCACGGTCGATGGCCAGCAGATATTGAGCGAGATCATTGGTGCCGACGGAAAAAAAGTCCACCCGCCGGGCCAGTTCTTCCGCCTGGTAGACCGCGGAGGGCACCTCGATCATGAGCCCAACCGGCGGGCGAGAAGACGCGACGCCTTCTTCCAGAAGCTGGTGATGCGCTTGGTCGATCAGGGTGAGCGTTTCTTCCACCTCGGCGACCCCGTTGACCATCGGCAGGAGGAGTCTCAGGTTTCCCAGCCCGGCATTCGCGCGCAACGCGGCCCTGAGCTGGGTGAGAAAGATCTCGGGGTGATCCAGAGTGAGGCGGATGCCGCGCCAGCCCAGCATCGGGTTCCGTTCCACGAGGGGCAGGTATGGAAGCGGTTTGTCACCCCCCACATCCAAGGTCCGCAGATTGACCGGCAGCGGTGCGACCGCCTGCAGTATCCGCCGATACACCCGCATTTGTTCCTGCTCGCTGGGAAATCGGTCGTAGCGCATGAACAGCAGCTCGGACCGAAACAGCCCGATGCCCGCCGAGCCGGCGGCCTCCATCAAGGGTACATCCGCAATGAGACCCGCGTTGGTGTAGAGGAACACCTCCACCCCATCCGTCGTGCGCGCCGGTAGGTCGCGAAGGGTCTTGAGGTCTTTCTCGAACTCCCGATCTTCGCGGATTAGACACTCGACCTCCTGGCGTAGCATGGGATTGGGTCGCGGGTATGCCCATCCACGGTTGCCGTCCACAACAACCTCCTGGCCGTCCAAATGCTCCAGTGGTAAACGCCCAACACCGACCACCGCCGGTATGCCAAGCGCGCGGGCAAGGATGGTCAAATGGGACAGTGAAGAACCCTCCGCCGAGATGATGCCGCGCACCCGGTCACGAGGCACGAGCCCCAGGTCAATGGCGCTGAGCTGGCGACCGATCAAGATGATGCTCGACGGGCCATCACCTGTGGTTCCGGATCCACCCTGCAAGTGCATGAGTATGCGATGGCCAAGCCCTCGGATGTCCTCACCTCGTTCCCGCAGGTACGGATCTTCCATTGCGTCGAAGCGCCGCGCATACTCCTCAATGGTCTGTCGAAGCGCACCGGGCGCCCAGTTCCCCTGGTGGATGCGCGCCACCGCGGCTTCCACGATTTCCGGGCTGTCCAGAATCAACGTATAGGCATCGAACAGCGCCCGGTCCGCTGCGGAGAGCGGACCATCAAGGTCCGCGCTGAGCCGCCTGACCTCCTCTTGGACCCGTGCTACGGCTTTGTGTAGACGTTGCTCCTCCATCCTGGGATCTTCCAGCTGGCGGTTGGGTACCGCACCGAGGTCAGTCGGCGAAAAGACCACGACCCCCGTTCCTATGGCGATCCCAGGGGCTCCCGGTAGCCCTTCAATCCAGCCCCGCTCTGCGCCATCCGGCCGACATAGGCTGCAAAGATCGCCGCTGGCCCGCGCATAAGCGATCGCGCCGCCCAGTTGGACAGCCAGGGTGGTCAGGATCGCGGTATCGGCATCGTCGAAACAGCGCACAGCCCGCTGGCGCACGACCAATACGCCCAACACCTTGCTTCGGTGGGTAATCGGCACGCCGAGAAATCCATGGAAGGGTCCGGAACCGGCCTGGCGAACGAACTCCTGATGCGGCGCTTCGGGTACGTGCGCCAGATTGATGGGCAAGGCGCTCTCGGCCACTCTCCCAATGAGTCCCTTGCCAAAGCCGAATTGAACCTGTCCGACTGCGGTCGGGGCGAGGCCCGCCGTGGCTACGACCACATGCCGTCGGCGCTCGTGTTCGGTGAAATAGATACTGCAGGCATCCACCGCCATCAGCACACGCGTGCGCTCCACCACAACCCGCAGCGCCGTCTCCATGTCTGGCGCTGCGTCCACCTCACGAATCACCTGGGCGAGCGACGCCAGTTTAGAATGCTCGCCGCCCGCTAGCCTGTCATCCATATCCATACTCCGGGACCGGTTGATCGACGAGATGCTTAGCCTGGCTTTCCGTCGATCCGGGGTTGCATCAGAATGGGGGTATAGTGAATGATAAACAGTGCAAAGGCGCTCGACCATAACAGCCCTGCCACGATGAGTCCCGGCAGGTAAAACCCCGGTACCGCGATTGGGATCACCACGCGTATGATCGCGCTTACGTTAATAACGATAAATGCCGCAATGATAGGGGTGCTCGCCACGATGACGCGGCCGGTGTGACCCAGAGCGACGCGACTCATCATGCCCAGCGTCAGGCTGCCGATCGCGCCGACCGTCAGTGCGTGAACGGCCGCGCTGGGCATCACCGCCGGTACCAGGCCGGCGAGTCCCTTCAAGGCAAGGGCGACGACAATCCATGCATGGCCGAGGTGCAAAATCCACAGCATCGGCACGCATCGCGTGGCCAGGGATCGCCAGCGCC
>JAGRHM010000337.1 GCA_020445005.1 Candidatus Competibacteraceae bacterium
ACCTGTGGATAACTCTGTGGATAACTTTTGTTAGCCGCCGCTAAATGCGCATCGCCATTGGATTAATGACGTTTTGATGACTTTTTGACCATCTTTTTTTTTATCTTTTTATCAAAACCTTATGGTTAGCACTTGGAATCTGGCCAAAATTTTCAACTAACGAAAACCAGATAAATTGCTGGGCAGGGGGATTGCATAAGCCTGTGGATAAGTCAAGCCCAATTCAGTCTTTTTCATTCAATCCGGAAATCACGGAAATCCTGATAGGGCAAGGTTTCGGAATAGAGATCTCTAACCTGCGCGGCCGGTGGACCTTGCCTTAACCAGCGATGGAGTGCGGTAACAGCCGGTTCATCGCCGCAAATCAGCGCCTCCACCCGCCGATCGGGCAGATTGCGGACATAGCCGGTCACGCCGAGCGCGAGGGCCTTGTCCGCGGTGGCGTAGCGAAACCCGACGCCCTGTACGCGGCCGCTGACATAACAACGCAAGCAAATCTTTTTCATAAGCTTCCTTCTTTCCTATTCATCCCGCGCCTTGGCCCAGGGCATATTGCGGCTATCCACCAGCGTGTCCCCGGAGACACGGAACGTCTCGGCCAACCCGGCTGGAACGCGAATGGAAATCTCCGCGCCCGACTTCTGCCAGGTTCCCTTGAACTGCTCCGCGGGCGTGCGCAACAGGAAGGTTCCGTCCGCGTTGAAACGAATCCAGCGCTGTCCAGAGGAGGTCGGCTCGATAAACTTCGCAGCGGAAAAGCCCGGTTGTGGCATGACTTGCGGAGGAGGCGCGGTGCGGGAAATCAGTTGTTCCTCCAGCATCTTCACGCGCTTTTCCAGATCCTCGATCCGCTGTTCCAGGCCGCTCTGCGCTCCTGCGCTGACCGGTAGCATGATGATGAGCAATAAGGCGGAAATGGGCGTCTTCATTATGAACCTTTTTTCAGTGACTGCGCCGACGAATCGGGGGCATTCTCACCACCGCCGACCACCACGGTAATCAACCGGTCAGGCTGAATATGTCGTTGCCAAGCGTCCTTGACCTGCTCCAGGCTGATGTTGTTCATAAGGCTAACAAAGTTTTGCAGGTAATCCAGGGGCAGGTGATAAAAGGCAATCAACCCCAAATAATTCGCCAATTTACGATTGCCGGCGAGATCCAGCGCGAAGCCGCCGGTAATATTTTGCCGGGCTTCCTCCAGCGCCTGTTCGCCAGGCCCCTGCTCGGTAAACTGCCGCAGGGTAGCCTGGGCGACTTCCAGCGCGGTGTCGACCTGATCGTTACGAGTTTGCAGGTTGATCAGAAAAGGACCCGTCTGGCGCATAGGGATAAACGCACTGTACGCGCCGTAGGCCAAGCCGCGTTTTTCGCGAATTTCCTGAGACAGTTGCGAAACCAGCCCATTGCCGCCCAAGACATGATTGCCAAGATAGAGCGCGTAGTAGTCGGGATCGGCGCGGCTGACCCCGGTCTGGCCGATCAGAATATGGCTCTGGGTGGAAGGGTGGGCCAGACGCACGGTCTGGCTGGAAGTGATTTCGGGAACCGGAGGAGGCGGCGGAATCGGTTCGCCGGCAGGCAAGCCGCTGACCAGGGCATTAGCTAACTGCTCGGCGGCGGATCGATCCAGGTCGCCGACCAGCGCTACTCGGGCGTTAGCCGCCGTGTAGTGGCGTTGATGGAAATTCTGAATATCAGCCTGGGTAAGCGCCTCCAGGCTGGCGGTTGCGCCTTCCGGCGGCGAGCCGTAGGGATGTTCACCGTACAGCGCCTGGTAGAAGGCATCCTGGGCAATAGCGCCAGGCGACTGGGCGCGCTCGCGTAATACGGTCAGCATTTGCTGGCGGACCCGATCAATTACATCCGGAGCAAAGGTGGGTTTCTTGAGCAGCCGGGCCACCGTTTCCACCGCCGGTTGCAGATAACGGGGATCGGTCAGACTGCGCAGGGAAATCACGGCGGAATCGCGTGCGGAACTGGCGCTGAATTGCGCGCCGACCCGGTCCAGCCGATCAGCGATGTCATCGGCTGACCAGGCGCCGGCGCCTTCTTCCAGCAGGGCGTTGGTCAGTCGCGCCAGTCCCGGCTTGTCGCCGTCGCGGGCCGAGCCGGCGTTGAACAGGATTTGCGCATCGACCATCGGCAGTTCCCGGGCGGGAATGAAATACACTGGTACGCCGTTGGCCGTGCGCCAGTGCTGAATTTCGGGAACGGCGGCGGCGATACCCGAGACCAGCAGCAAAACGAGGGCGAGGAGAGTCTTGAATATTGATGAGCGGTTAGGCATGGTGGGAGAACCCTGGTGTGTATCGTTCACTGGTTAGTGAGTCTCAAATCAGCGAATCGCATGACCCATTGCCGCGCCCGGCATTGCTGCACGACGCCCCTCCAACGGCAGCGGCTCCAGCATCGCCACGGTTAGCTGATCATCGATGAGGTATTTACGAGCCACTTCGCGCACTTGTTCCGGGGTGACGGCCTGAATGCGTTGTACATAGTCATCGAGCTTCCGCCAGCCCAATCCGACCGTTTCGAGAATGCCCAGCCGCATTCCCTGATAGAACAGCGAATCCTGCTGATAAACATCAGCAGCAATCACCTGGGCTACTACGCGCGACAGCTCCTCCGGACTGATTAGCGCCTCGCGCAGTTTGGCGACTTCAACCCGCAACGCCTGTTCCAGTTCCGCGCTGCCGTGTTCCGGCCCAGGATTGCCGGCTAACACAAACAACCCTTCCAGACGGTCGGTCGGACTGTAGCCCGTTCCAGCAGCGGCGGCGACTTGGGAGCCGCGAATCAGGTTGCGGCTGATTCGTCCGCTGTTGCCGCCATCGAGAATGCCGTCGAGGACATCCAGCGCGTAAGGTTCCCATTCCTCGGTAGCAGTTTTCAACGTCGGAGCCTTGTAACCCATAATGACATAGGGGACTTCAGCCGGGGTTTTGACAGTGATGCGCCGCTCGCCCAATTGCGGGATTTCCGCCGCCGATTTGGGGGGCTGCAAATCGCTCGGCGGCAGCGGACCAAAGTGTTTTTCCGCCAGTTCGCGGACCTGGATCGGGTCTACGTCACCGACCACAACCAGCGTGGCGTTGTTCGGCGCATACCACTGCTGATACCAGCGTTTGAGGTCATCGGGACTGATCGACTGAATATCCTGCATCCAGCCGATGATCGGGTTGCGGTAGGGACTGGTCACGTAAGCAGCAGCTTGAAAACGTTCGTGGGTCAGCGCCTCCGGCTGGTCCTCAGTGCGTAAACGCCGCTCTTCGGCAACGACATGAGCCTCCTTGGCGATATCCTCCGGTTTTAGCAGTAGGTGACGCATGCGGTCGGCTTCGAGGCGAAAGCTGAGTTCCAGTCGTTCCTTTTCCAGGGTCTGGAAATAGGCGGTATAGTCGCGGCTGGTAAAAGCGTTTTCGTCCCCGCCATTCGCAGCGATCAGACGGGAAAATTCGCCGCCGGGCGCATCGGGCGTACCCTTAAACATCAGATGTTCCAACAGATGCGAGATGCCGGTCAAGCTACTCGGTTCGTAACTGGACCCGACCTTGTACCAGACCTGCGAAACAACGACCGGTGCGCGATGGTCCTCGCGGACCAGCACTTTCATGCCGTTGTCCAGCGTGAATTCGTGAACCGACGCAGCGGCGAAAACAACGGTTGGGTTGGCAATGGCGCACCAAAGAACCAGAGCGACAAAGCGGTTTGCGAGCATGGGGGTCTCCGTGAATGAAGGCGGTTCCAAAGGGTTCGTCGACGGTGGACGAGTCGTCAGGCCACCGCCTGGGCGGCGGGCCGGTAGATCGCCCGCAAGTGTGGAGGCAGCAGATGTGCTGGATAGGTTCCCGCGCGGAGTTTGCCCAGATGCCACCACCAGTGCGTCAGGGGGCGACTGTCAAAATCTTCCAGCAGATAGGCTTGCACATCCTCAAAGTTGAGGATGTGGTCCATCACGCATTCGTCAAGCTCCGCTAATTCGTTTTGTTCTTCCGGCATCAGTTTCATTGCCGAAATTCTGCTTCTGGCTTGGCGTAAGGTTGGCCTCTCGCCGATCTCCAGCGCAAAATAAATTTCCTCGGAATAGCCTCTCAAGCGAGTAGATCCATGATAAACCATGTTATTTCTCCCAGGGCTCCCAACTCATTAGACAATGGACGGTAAACTGAAACCCGCCTCCCATCCGGTTCGAGAATGGCCAGTCTATCTTCTTGTGGCGAGTACACAACATATCGGATGCCCGGCTTGTAAACTTGGGCCGTTCGGTCTTGCAGAACGGCGGTAAAGCGTCGATCCAGTATCCCCGGATCGTCCAAATCATCGTTAAACAGGTACTTAAAACAGGTACTTATACCGAAAATAATGCCATTGACGGCTGTTTGTTCGGTAATTCTTGCGCGCCAAATCGGCCAGATAATCGCGCACCTCGGATACAGCAAGGTAAGACTGCAAAACCGTTAAAGTCTTCCGCGCCATCCGACTGTTGAGTTTCAGTCGATTCTCCGGCCATTCCGGCTGCGTCAACGCCCTGATTAGCGCCTCAGCGGCTTGGAGAGCGGTGGCGTCGCCGGAGCGGAGGAGGTCAGGATGGATCTGGTGCATGGGGCGATTATGCCACGGCTTTTGGGATTTCCTTCACTGGGCGCAGCGTCTTCCAGTCCTGTCGGAGAATTTTACAGATCCCCTTCGATTCTTTTTTCCTCTGTCGGAAAATTTTACAGCCTACTTTGATGTGACATTTTTTAGGAATTGTAGTTTATAATGAAACTTGATTTGCGGAGATTTGGATTTTGTCGCAAAATTTGACAGGCGTGATAATGATATTTATGAAGTGAAATATTTTTGGCTCGTTATTTGCTATATCTATAACTTTAACTTTACAATCAATAAGCTAATTTTTCACTCTGCATCACAATATTCTTGCTCTCTTGGAACATTTTGTTACGAAATTCTAAAAAGAGGATTTCTTGTATTTGATAGACTCATTGAGTTTATAGTTGTAATTTTATTATAGTGATTCCCTGGCCTCAGTTCGCAGACTCGAAGCCAGAGGCTTTTTACTTCAGTCCTTCCAGGCACGCGCGGCGAAGATTGGATCTAGTGGCGTATGGAAAAGGTGGTTGGCATAATTGCTCAGGGTCTTCACGGCAATCGCCAGCACGATCTCCAGGATCTGACGTTCGGTATAGCCGGCGGACAGGAAAGCATCGACCTGCGTGCGACTGGGTAACCCGCGCTGACGCACCATCGCTTGTGTGAACACGCTCAGCGCCGCCAATTTCGCATCCGAAATCGGCGTACCCTCGCGCAGGGCGTCGGTAACCGCCATCGGGACTTTGGACATATTGTCCGCTATGGCGCTGTGCGCGCTGACGCAATACTCGCAACCATTCTCCCGACTGATAGTGAGAAACGCGACTTCCTGTTCCACGGGGGTAAAACCGGATTGCTGGCGAAACCGCGCGTAGCCGTCCAGATAGGTGGTCAGCAAGCCCGGGGAATTCACCATTCGAGCGTACATATTCGGGATGAAACCGA
>JAGRHM010000338.1 GCA_020445005.1 Candidatus Competibacteraceae bacterium
TGTACTGCGGCTGGCTGTGTCCGCATTTCTCGGTGGTGGAAACCATCAATCAACTGGTGCGCAAGGCCAGCGGCAAGCAAAGCATCTGGGACAAAAAGCCGGGACCGCCTTATCACCCGAACGGGACGCCGGCGTTATCCGACCGGCGCTACTGGTTCCTGGCGATGCCTCTCGCGCTGGTCTTCGCCTTCCTGTGGGCCGTGGCGTTATTGACTTATCTGCTGCCGCCAGCTGAGGTTTACGGCAACCTGTTCCAGTGGAGCCTGACGCGCAATCAGGCGCTGTTCATCGGCGTGGCGACCACGGTGCTGTTTCTGGAATTCACCTTTGCCCGGCATCTGTTCTGCCGCTACGCCTGCGCCGTCGGGATGTTTCAGAGTCTGGCGTGGATGAGCAACCGTCAGGCGATGGTCGTGGGTTATCCGCGGGAACGCGCCCGTGATTGCGCCGCTTGCCCGTCTTTCTGCGATCACGCCTGCCCGATGCGCCTCAAGCCACGCAATATCAAGCGTTTGATGTTCGCTTGCACCCAGTGCGGGCAATGCATCGACGCCTGTGGAACGGTGCAGCGCGATAACCCCCAGGGAAGTCTGTTGCACTGGATCGAGGGTCAGCAGGCGTTGCAGGCCGATGGCTCGCAAGGGTTGCTAACGGGCCAGTCAGCAATGGACAAGGCTAAAACCGGTTCCAGACCCCTCAAGTCCGTCGTTTGATAATTGACTTAATATATTTATCTACAAGCAATTTTTTTATTCGTAGTGATGTTTGCAAGCAATAATGGTAATGGTTTCGGTTTCGACGCGATAAACCAACCGATGTTCATCGTTAATGCGCCGTGACCAGTAGCCATGCAATTCATGTCTGAGTGGTTCCGGTTTGCCAATGCCCTGACGAGGATCACGCATGATATCCATGATCAAGGCCACAATGCGCTTATGAATTTTCCGATCCTGCTCAGCCCACGCGGTAAAATCGGCGAATGCGATCTTTTCAAAGGCGATTTTCATTGCAAATCAGCCAGGTCTACGGTCACTAGATCGCGTTGCTGACGAACATTTTCCATTGCTTCCAGAAGACGAGCGCGATTTGCCGGATTCGCCAACAGATAAGCGGTTTCATCCTGCTCCGCTGTTTCGGCTGGGCAGACTGCAATTTCAATAAGTTGATGGCGAAATTGCGTTTTAATGGATTCAAGAAGATCGATGGATAATTCGTCAGCATTCAGACGGTAAAGCGTATACATAAAATGTCCTCAGTGTCGAAAGCAGGAGGTTGTTAGCTTATCAGTCAGGCTATTGAGTGGTTGCAAAAGTTTCAACAGATTCATGCCTAAGATGGAGTGACCTTCAGATGGAAGAACAGATCGGTGCGCTGTGGCATCGCTGGATCACACGGGTAGCGCAACGGTCGGCGCCGGAAGCAACGGTTACGCTGGCGGAAATCGAGAAAACCGCCGGGTTGCTGTTCCGCGCCTTCGGCGGCGATCCTGGTCTGCGCGTGGCGCCTGCGTCGGCGCAGCCACAGGGCGCGCGACGCGGTTGGCTGGCGCGTATCGCTGGAATCGGGGACACCGTGGAACCCGCGCGCCGGGATCGGGAAACGCTGCAATTGCCGGGACAACTGGCGGTGTTGCCGAGTCGGGCTTTGAACCGCGACCTGTATTTGTGGCTGATTGCCCTGGCCGCCGCGCACGATGTCGTGGAGCCTGACGCGCCCTGGTGGGCGCAGAATCAGCAGGCGACGCAAATCACGCTGGCGCGCTATCCTGGTTTGCAGTCGCGTTACCGGTGTCTGGTCGAAGCCGTGTTGAAGGCGCGGATGCCTCCGGAACGATTGCCGCCCGATGAAGCCGCGCAGGAAACGGCGCTCTATCGGGCGTTGCAGGAACCCGGCAGCATTACGCAATGGCCCGCGGCGCGGCGACCGTTGCCACCGG
>JAGRHM010000339.1:0-1666 GCA_020445005.1 Candidatus Competibacteraceae bacterium
AGCAGCGCCATCAGCGAATGGGCCAGCGTATCATGCAGTTCGCGCGCCAGCCGTAACCGCTCACGGGCGATGGCGGCGTGACGGGCTTCCTTGGCCATTCGCTCGATGCGCGCAGTTCGTTGCGCAACGCGGGCGTCCAGTTCCGCGTTCAGGATCGCTAATCCCTTCTTTTCCTGCTGTAGATGCCCCACTAGATCGACCAAGGTCGCGCCGATATGGGCGATTTCATCGGTCCCGGCGGGAACCGAGATATTTTGTTGTACACCTTGGCGAACCGCCTGCGCTTGATCCGCCAGCAGCGTCAGGCGGCGCGTGAGGGTGCGGGTGGCGAGAACCGCGGCGATTGCTGAACCCAGTCCTGCCAAAAATACGACTAGAAAAACCCCTCGGCGGGCGGTCTGGGCGCGCGCCAGGGCGGTGCTGGCGTCTTGACGCAGAATGACGATCCAATTCAGCCCTTCTTTTTCTTCAGGGGGCGCGTTATTCCGGCCAACCATGTAGGCGCCGCCCTCGCTGAGATCGGAACCGGCCGCGAGTATGCGGTTGCGCCAATTTTTTGGGCCGATCAACAATAAGCCGTCTACGGCGGCGATCAGAAATAAATCGAGCGGCTGTTGCGTGTCCAAATTGCGCAACAGCTCATTTTGTTGGCGCTCGACCCAACTCCAAGAAAGCCGGGCGCTGAGGACGCCAGCGAGATGACCTGAGGGTTGTTTGATCGGTACGGCAGCAATGAATCCTGGTGACCTGTTCGCAAGTTCGTCAGGTAAAACTTTCCCCTCGAACAAGGAAATATGACGGGCATCCCTGATAAACGACTGCTGTTTACCTTCCTGAAACCAGGACTGTGCGGAGACATTTTCACCATGCAACAACCCGCCGGTGGCAGCTACTACGCGACCGTGCTCGTCCGCCACGCCAAGCCAGGCGAATTCGGGGAAATGAGCCTGCACGGCTTCGAGATGATGGCGGAGTGCGTCAGTGCCTCGATCCTGAGAAGCAGCAATCTGAACGGCAGTGACTTGGAGGATGGAGCGTCGCATTTCCAAATTCATATCGAGCGCATGGCGAATTTGCACAGCGAACTGGGTTAGCAGACGTTCGGCATCGGCGCGGGCAAGGCGTTCAGCTTCACGGGCGGCCAGATTTGCTCCAGCTAGCGCTGCTAATAAGATGACGGCGAACACCGTCCAACCGATGGCGGCGGAAAAGCGTAACCGGGGATTCAGGTAGGATAACAGGTTCATAGGGCAGTCTTGGCATATAATTGTGACTTCGGTCATTGATCTCTGTGACTACAATGTGACTTTCGTTTCTATGGTGGCTAAAGGGTATCGGCTACAATAGTGTGCAAGGCGATAATGATGTTCCGACTCACTATCGCAACCCAAACGTCGAGAATGAGCGCAGCAGTGAACGATACCGACAAACCTATCCTGCGACTATTGATTGCCGATGACCAGCCACTGATCCGACGTGGGCTGGCGATGATGCTGGCGACTGAACCCGATATCGAAGTGGTTGGGCAAGCGGCGGATGGCCTGGAAGCGATTGAACAAGCCTTAGCGACCCAACCGGATATCGTGGTGATGGACTTGCAAATGCCTCGCGCCAGCGGGATTGTCGCCACCCGCGAGATTACTACGAAGCTGCCTGCCACGCGAGT
>JAGRHM010000339.1:1711-6287 GCA_020445005.1 Candidatus Competibacteraceae bacterium
TGCAGGCGCACAGGCTTACTTACTCAAGGATGCCCCCGAGGAGGAAGTGCTGGAGACGCTGCATGCGGTCCAACGCGGCGAGTCGCGCCTATCGCCGACTATTGCCCGTAAGGTGATGGAGCAGTTCCGAATCTTCGCCGGTTGCGCCGCGAAAACCGAAGCCGACCCCTCGAAAAGCGCCGCCGTCAAGGAAATCGACAACGTCGACCCAACGCCGCAAGCGGCCCGAACAGCGGCGTCTGCGCTAAAACCGGCTGCTTCGCATTCAATCAATGACCCGCTCACCGACAAGGAAGAACGCATCCTCGACCTGATCGCGCAAGGCAGAAGCAACAAGCAAATTGCCGCCTCGGTGTTTCTGGCTGAAGGCACAGTCAAGAATTACGTCAGCCGGATCATGGACAAACTGCATGCGCGCAGCCGGATCGAATTGGCCATGCGCGCGGTCAACCGACACGGTTGACTCCCGACAGAACCCTAACCACTATCCGAATTGACGGGATATTCGTCAGGTCAACGGCACGCGCCGCAACACTTACAACTCTTGACCCACCCATAGGAGAATACAGCCATGAACTATCAATTGTTGTCGGCGGTGGCGTTTACAACTCTTTTGGCAGTTTCCGGCGCAGTGGGCGCCGCGCTGGTCGACCGTGGGGGTGGGATGATTTACGACACTGTGTTGAATATCACCTGGCTGCAAGACGCCAATTATGCTCAGACCAGTGGTTACAATACCGATGGAAGGATGACTTGGGATGAAGCAATGGCGTGGGCCGATCAGTTAGTCTATGGCGGCTACGACGACTGGCGATTGCCCACTGCGCTGAACCGCGATCATACGGGGCCCTGTAGCGGCTACAACTGCACAGACAGTGAAATGGGTTATATGTTTTACAAAAACTTGGGTGCGACGGCCAACCACCTTATTTCACAAGGCGCAAATATAGCTAATTTGGCTTTATTCACTCACATCCAAGATGATGTCTACTGGTCAAGCACCGGCTACGAGCCCATTGCCCTTTTCGCGTGGTACTTCCTCACCGGCGAGGGATACCAGTATCTGGACCGTCGGACCTACAAAGGCCATGCATGGGCCGTGCGATCGGGCGATGTGACTGCTATATCTCCAAACCGTTAGCGGCTGACTGACCACCGAGCGGTGAACGTCTTTCAGTCCACCCCTCGGTTTTTTGTCTCAAATCTCATGAGTTAGGCGCATTTTCCGCTTTTCCGGATTGGGGCGCAGGGGTCGCTTTCTCCGGCGCGGATGCCTTCGCCGCTTTCTCGGCCTTGGGTTCGGCCTTGGGCAAGGCCGCCAGGTAATCCACGAAGCTCTGGGATTCGCTCACCCAGCTGTCCTCCGCCTTTTTCAGCGCCAGATTGGCCTCATAGTACTTGCTTTCGCCTAATAGCGTCGCCGCCTCATCAACCGCCTTGGATGTTGCTTCAAGCGGCATAAACAAGGTCGTTAAGGTCATGCTTTCATCGGCCGGGCTTAACACCTCAACCGCTTTCTTGGTTTCACCCTTTTTGAGATGTTCGTTGACCTGATCGATCTGCTCCTTTTTTTCCGGGCTCAGAACAAAGTCATCGGCAACCGTGAGTCGGGCATCGATGGGAACCAGGGGACCCACATCATTTTTCTGGGACTTGATCGCCAGTTTGTCCGCATCCTGGGCGGCGGTAACCAGCGCTGCCTTGGCCTGATCGACCAATTTGACGGCATCCTGAGTTTGCCCGTCGAAAATGGCGATACGCGCCAGCAACAGGCTTTGCGCCGCTTTGGCGCCGTCCTCCGACAAGCGGATCATTGCTTTTTCATCGGCGTTATGAACCGCCGCCGCAAATGCCGCGAGCGACAGGGAAATGAAAGCAGCGCCCGTAACGGCTAGAACTGTTTTGCGCAGGTTCATGGAGCCTCCTTCGGTTTAATTGACGGCAAGAAACTGGCGTTGATCACCACGGGGCAGAAGAGCCGGCGCCTCCTGCCGTCCCAGTGTGATGAGAAGTTTGCCGGAGCAAACTTAAGGGAAACTTAAGAGACTTCTGCAAAAACTAACGGGGTGACGGGACGATGGCAAAGACTCTCAACATGCGGAAAAATCCATGGATCCTTCGATGGTTAAACGCTATTTGCCCGGGGTTGTCGCCACGGCCCTGTTCATGGAGCAGCTTGACTCCACCATTATCAATACCGCTGTTCCCGCGATGGCGGCGAGTCTCCAGGTAACGCCGTTGAGCCTGAAAGCCGTGGTGACCAGCGACATCCTGAGTCTGGCCGTCGGTATCCCCATCAGCGGCTGGATGGCCGACCGCTGGTGCAGGGACTGTTCAACTCCTTGCAATTTTACAGCTTGAAATCAATAGTTTACTCTGATATCGAACCAGCGGATGCGAGCATGGCCCGCACCATCGCCAGCGTGTTCCAGCAGATGTCGATCAGTTTTGGTCTGGCTTTCGGGTCGCTGGTGGCCGCCGGGTACCTCGGCGATTTGCCGCAAACCGATCAGATCGCGGTCACCGAGGCGCTGCATCACGCCTTCCTGACCCGGGGGCCGTGACGATCCTGTCCTCGCGGTCGTTCTGGACGCTACGCGCCGAGGACGGCGAAAACGTCAGTCGGGGAGGACAAGCGCGTTATGAGGAGGACTAATAAGGAGAACGCCGATTATCGAAGCAAAATCCACCTCATGAGGTTCCTCATATCGCTCCTAGAGCAATCGCGCTATGATTTGTTAATCCCCCATAGCGCGATTGCTCTGAGGTTATTAGATGAATGAAAGATTAAAAAGGTAGCCGGCAACAATACGTTGGAACCGAGCTATTAATGCTTATATGTCGTCAAATTGCAGCTTCGCTCCTGCTTGGCCAGCAGGGCGCGATTATTTCGCCACCGATAAATTGACAGCACCGGATTACTAAGTGTCGTCGCCTGAATACTCGCCTCTTCTCAAGACAAAGATCAGCATTCCGCCGCCACGGTCGCAATTAATTTCCCGAAACCGACTGTTGACTCGCCTGGCGGATGGTGCGCGCGGGCCGCTCACTCTGATCTCCGGTCCAGCTGGTTTTGGCAAAACGACCCTAGTCAGCGACTGGATCAGCACCGGCGATGCCCCCTGTCGTGTCGCTTGGTTCTCGCTCGATCAGGATGATAACGATCTTGTGCGCTTCATTTCTTATTTAGTCGCTTCCCTACAGATCATCGAGCCAGGGATCGGACGAGCGCCCCTGTCTTTACTAGGCTCTCTGCAAACCCCGACATCCAAGGCTCTGATGGTCCAGTTGCTCAATGAAATCGGTGACTTGTCAAACCCTATCATGTTGATTTTGGACGACTATCATGTCATTGAAGATTCAGAAATCGACGCAGCAGTGACCTTTGCCATCGATCACTTACCGGAACAACTACGGTTAATCATCGCTACCCGTGAAGAGCCGAGGCTGCCTTTGGCGCGCTGGCGGGCGCTCGACCGCATCACCGAAATCGGTCTGGAGGATTTGCGCTTCTCGGATGAAGAGTCCGCGCTGTTTCTGGATCGGACCATGGGACTGAAGCTCGACGCCCAGTTAGTGCAGATACTGGAGAAGCGAACCGAAGGTTGGATCGCAGGTCTCCAAATGGCGGCGCTTTCCTTACAGGGTCATTTACGGATCGAAGGCGTGAATCATCTTGCGGAGGCAGTCAAGACTTTTAGCGGCGAACACCGCTATGTGATCGACTATCTGGCAGCGGAAGTGCTGCGCCAGCAATCGAGCGAGATTCGTGTCTTTCTGCGCCAAACCGCGATATTGGACCGGTTCTGTGCTTCCCTCTGCGATGCATTGACGGATCGGACCGACAGCCGATTGATTCTGGCCCAGCTTGAACAAGCGAATTTGTTCCTGATCAGCCTCGATGACCATCGTCAGTGGTATCGTTACCACCAACTCCTCGCTGATTTTCTGCGGACCGATTTGTACGCTGGCGAGCAGGCGGCGCTGCACCGGCGAGCTAGCGCCTGGTATGAAGCCAACGGCTTCGGCACCGAAGCGGTCAAACATTCTCTGGCGGCGCGAGATATCCCCACGACGGTATCCCTGATTCGCGTCCATGTGGACGAGATGCTATGCCGGGGCGAGTTCCCCGCAGTGCTGGCCTGGCTGGAGGCGCTGCCCGATGATACGGTCCACGCCCACGGCGACCTGGCTGGTTATAAAGCCTGGCTGTTATATCTGCGCGGCCGGATCGAGGAGGCGGAAGCATATTCGGCGCCCGCGCATACCGCCGAGCACGCTGACATTCCTCCCACGCATCAAGCAACGCTTTTGGCTTTCCAGGCATTCCTGGCCATCAATCGAGGCAACCCGGAACAGGCCGTGGCGCTCGCTCGGCAAGCCCTGGATGAGCTGCGCGAAAGCGGGTCCTTCTTCCACACCTGTGCGCTCAGCCTGCTGGGTCATGCGCAACGCCTTTCCGGCGATCGGAAAACGGCGATCAAAACGCTAAGCCAGGCCGTGAATCTCGGTCAGAAGCTCGGCAATCACTTAATCACCCTGGATGCGCTGGGTAATCTGGCGCCGCTGATGTATG
>JAGRHM010000340.1 GCA_020445005.1 Candidatus Competibacteraceae bacterium
TGGCGCACATTAAGGTCGTCAGATGACGCGCACCCGGTTGATCATGGATCAGTTCAAACAGCGTTCTCGCGTGCTGGCGGTTGTTGACGATACATAACACCTGTTGATTGGCTCTCAGCTCACCCGCCAGTCCAGCATCATCCAGTTCCCCAACATGACGAACGTTGACTCGTTTCAAGCTGGCGTAAAGCCGCTGTGGCTCCGACGCCAGTTCACGCACATTGCACAAGCCGCCGGTAAAGCCCTTGCCGGGGTCATCGGTTTCTTGCAAAGCGGGTTGGGTCGCGGTGCAAAGTACGACGCTGGATCGATAATTCAGCGCCAGCTCATCCAAGGCGGCAACGCAAGGACGCAACAGCTTGAGCGGCAGGGTCTGGGCTTCGTCCAGAATCACGACGCTGTTGGCGATATGGTGCAGTTTGCGACAGCGCGACGGTCGGGCGGCAAACAGACTCTCGAAGAATTGCACCGCCGTCGTCACCACGATTGGCGCATCCCAGTTTTCCATGGCCAGTTTCAGCTTTTCACGCGATTCCCAGCTTTTCCGTCGATGATCTCGATCTTGTCGCTGTTCATCGACGAAAGCGCTGTGGTGTTCGAGTACGGCTTGATTGCCAAACTCGCCTAATGCCGCGCGAAATATCGCCGCGTTCTGCTCGACGATGCTGGTGAAAGGAATGACGTAGATGATGTGCTCTTGGCCATGTCGCAAGGCGTGGTCCAGCGCGAACGCCAGCGACGCCAGGGTTTTGCCGCCGCCCGTCGGCACGGTCAGCGAGAATAATCCGGGAGGTAAAACCGCCTGCTGGCGTATGTGCTTGAGGATTTCCGCGCGCAATCGGTTAACGTCCGAATCGGCTTTAAATTCGCTCAGAAAAGCATCCAACGGTTTCCGTAACTCGGCCAGGGTGGGCAATTCGCCGCGATTAATCTGCCAATTTTTAACTTTGGCGTAGAACGCCTCGGTATCCAGAAAATCCGCATCGACCAGACAGGAGAACAACATGCGGGTGAAGAACGCCAATTGGAAAATCGTTCGATCCTTACGGGGACTTTTCAGCCGTGGTGAATTCAGGCTGTCAGGTAGTTCAATCTCGTCTTGCCATGCCGAAAGCAGATTTGGAATGCTCGCCGCCAGCCGTTCCTTCAAGGTGCTGCGTTCGCCCGGATCGCGTCCGTTGGCCAAACCGGCATGATGTCCGGCGATGCAGTACGCTAACACACGTCCCAAGTGCGGCCCGAAGCGCTCGACGGCAACTTTAGCGCCTGCCGTGGAATGATCCACGCGGCCATAATCGCCGCTCAAACGTCCTTGGAACTCCTGGGTGTATTTGCCAAGATCATGCAGTAATCCGGCAACCAGTCCCATGTCTTGAGCAGCAAAGCGTTCAGCAAAATTCGCGGTAAGCCGCCCAACGGCGTTGAGATGATCGTTGAGTAACTGCCAATCGTCTTGATTCATCGAATCTGTTGAATGTGCGTAGAACATGAATGCCTCACATCGTTTTTGAAAGCTGACAAACCCGGCAAAATCGCCATAATGGCTTTTCAAATCCCAGTTTTGGAGAGCGCCGCATGAACAAACTGATTATTTTCGACACGACCCTGCGCGATGGCGAGCAAAGTCCGGGCGCGTCGATGACCAAGGAAGAGAAAGTCCGCATCGCCAAGATGCTGGAGCGGATGAAGGTCGACGTCATCGAAGCGGGCTTTCCCATCGCCAGTCCCGGCGACTTTGAAGCAGTGCGAGCCGTCGCTCGGGCGGTCAGGGACAGCACGGTGTGTGGTCTGGCGCGCGCTTCCGAGGTGGACATCGACCGGGCCGGAGAAGCGCTGAAAGAGGCGGCAAGTTGTCGCGTCCATACTTTCATCGCCACCTCGCCGATTCACATGAAAATGAAGTTACGGCTGGAGCCGGATCAAGTGTTGGAACGCGCGGTTGAAGCGGTGCGCCGTGCCCGGCGCTGGACGGATGACGTGGAATTCTCCGCCGAGGACGCAGGCCGTTCGGAACTGGACTTCCTGTGCCGGATCACCGAAGCCGTGATCGACGCCGGCGCCCGCACCATCAATATTCCCGACACAGTGGGCTACAACGTCCCCGAGCAGTTCGCCCACACTATCCGCAGTCTGATCGAGCGGGTGCCGAATGCGGATAAAGCGATCTTCTCCGTGCATTGCCACAACGATCTGGGCCTGGCGGTGGCTAATTCGCTGGCGGCGGTCATGGCGGGGGCGCGGCAGGTGGAATGCACCATCAATGGTCTCGGCGAGCGTGCGGGCAACGCCTCGCTGGAAGAAATCGTTATGGCTGTGCGCACCCGGCGCGATGTGTTTAACCTGGAGACCAGCATCGATGCCACGCAAATCGTGCCAGCCTCGCGCTTGGTGGCCAATATCACCGGCTTTCCGGTGCAGCCCAACAAAGCTATTGTCGGGGCTAACGCCTTCGCCCACGAGTCCGGCATCCACCAGGA
>JAGRHM010000341.1 GCA_020445005.1 Candidatus Competibacteraceae bacterium
TTCCAGCCGCCGCCAGGCCGGTTCATTGCCCGGCAAACCAAAGCGCAATCCCGGTGGATCGGTAAAGCGCCGCACCAGGATCCCACGCCGGGCCAGAGCCTCCTGCCAGAATTCCGCCTCCGGCAAGGGAACCCACTGAAACAGAGCGGTCCCACTGGCTACAGGCAAGCGCTGCCGTTTCAGCAATTCCGCCAGGCGCGTTCCCCAATGCGGCAGCTTACTCTGCATCTCTTCCTGCCAACGCCGGTCGTTCAACGCCTGCATGGCCACCCAGCGGGCCGGGCCGCTGACCGTCCAGGGGCCAAGCGCATCCTGTAAGCGCTCCTGTACCGCCGGCTCCGCCAGGACAAAGCCCACCCGCGCCCCGGCCAAACCGAAGAACTTGCCGAGCGAGCGCAAGATGATCAACCCGGCTAAGCCAACATGACCAGTCAAACTGTCGTTTGGCGTGGCGTCCATGAACGCCTCGTCCACGACTAGCCAACCGCCGCGTCGCGCCAGCCGTTCCCGCCAACGCAACAAGATTTCCGGCGCAAATCGCAGGCCCGTGGGATTGTTGGGGTGAACCAATACCAGCACATCCAGGCGATCCACTGCCGTCTCCAGTTCCATAACAGTCAGCGTTTCAACGACGTGACCAGCTCGTTGCCAGGCATGAGCATGTTCGGCATAGCTGGGATGTAGTACCCCCATTCGACCCGGTTTCCGCAACAACGGCAAGGCTTGAATCGCCGCTTGTGACCCGGCGACCGGTAGCAGATGGCGCGTGCCGTAGTAGGTTGCCGCCGCCGCCTCCAGGCCATCTTCCCGCTCGGGCAGGCGCTGCCAGGCGGTTGCGGGAACCGAAGGAACCGACCACCCATGAGGATGAATGCCGGTAGACAAATCCAGCCAGTCACCGAGAGGAATCCCGTACTGCGCCGCTGCCGCTCGCAACGCGCCACCGTGCTCAAGCAAGGATCAACCCTCCCAGAGCGATGATTCCCAACCACAGCCACAAGGCCCGCCGTACTAACTGGACGGCGCGACCGATGTCTTCAGCACAGGGAACCAGGCCCTCGCCCAGCACCGGCCGCGATTGCCATTCGCCGTTATAACGCGCCAGTCCACCCAGCGCCAGGCCCAACGCACCTGCGCCCGCCGCCATCACCGAACCGGCATTGGGACTTTTCCAGCCCGGCGCCTGTTCCCGCCAGCAGCGCCAAGCCACTCGCGGGTGATCGCCCACCGCCATATAGCTCAGAGCAGTCAACCGGGCTGGCACCCAGTTCAGAGCATCATCCAGCCGCGCCGCCGCCCAGCCGAAGTGCAAGTAACGCGAGGTGCGATAGCCCCACATGGCATCCAGAGTATTGGCCAACCGGTACAACACCACGCCTGGAGCGCCAGCCAACACGAACCAGAACAGCGCGCCAAAGATGGCGTCGCAACCGTTTTCCAACACCGACTCTACAGTCGCCCGACTGATTTGTTCCTCATCCAGATCATCGGTGTCGCGACTGACGATCATCGCCACCTTCTCACGCGCCAGGGGTAAATCGTCCGCCTCCAGGGCCGCCGCCACCGCCTCGGCGTGTTCCGCCAAACTGTGCGCGCCGATCGCCAGGTAGAGCGCTCCCAGGGCCACGCCCCAGCTCAGCACGGGAATCCAGGCCAGTAATCCAGCGACGACCGTGAAGGGAATGAGTAGCACAACGATTGCGACAACGCCGCGCGCGCGCCGGATTTGAGCATGCAATTCGGGGGGGCCGTAGAACCCTGTTTCAACACGGCGCGCCAGATCACCAAAACCCACCAGGGGATGCCAGCGGCGCGGCTCGCCCCACTGCCGGTCGAGCAGCACCGCGCCCAGGCACAGTAAGACGGTTAACATGCGGATTACCCTCTGGTTTGATGTCGCGCCCTCTCCCCCAACCTCTCTCCTGCTTGCGGGCGAGGAGGAGCGAGAACGATTACAAAGCATTTAAGGCGTTTAGTGTAGCCAAAAACCGGTGATTTCCGTCAAAATCCAGCTATGAACACCCAAACCCTGATGATTCAAGGCACCACCTCGGACGCTGGCAAAAGCGTCATGGTCGCGGGACTGTGCCGGTTGCTGGCGCGGCGCGGCGTGCGCGTGGTCCCCTTTAAACCCCAGAACATGGCGCTGAACAGCGCGGTCACTGTGGACGGCGGCGAAATTGGCCGCGCCCAGGCGGTGCAAGCGCAAGCGGCGTTCCTGGAACCGCACACCGATATGAATCCGGTGCTGCTTAAACCGAATACGGACATCGGCGCGCAGGTCATCGTTCACGGCCAGGCGTTGACCAATATGGATGCCCGGCGCTATCACGATTACAAACCGGTTGCGATGCAGGCGGTGCTGGCGTCCTATCAGCGACTGTGCGCCGCTTACGACGTGGTGTTGGTCGAAGGCGCAGGCAGTCCGGCGGAAATTAACCTGCGCGATAAGGACATCGCTAATATGGGCTTCGCTGAGGCGGTCGACTGCCCGGTCTGGCTGGTCGGCGACATCGACCGGGGCGGCGTGTTCGCGCATCTTTACGGTACGCTAGCTCTGCTCGCGCCGAGTGAGCGCGAACGGATTACCGGGCTGATCATTAACCGGTTTCGGGGCGATGTCAGCCTGCTGACGCCGGGACTGGATTGGCTGACTCGGGAAACAGGCAAACCGGTGCTGGGCGTGTTGCCCTATCTGCAAGGTCTGCACCTGGAAGCTGAGGATGCCTTACCTCGCGACTTTGGTCTGGTCAAGGACGCCGAGCGTCTGCGGGTCGCGGTACCCGTGCTGGCGCGCATCAGTAACCATACCGACCTCGATCCCTTGCGCTTGCACCCCCAGGTTGAGGTGCGCTGGGTGCGCGCTGGTGAAGCCATTCCACCGAGCGACCTGATCATTCTGCCTGGCAGCAAGAGCACTCGCAGCGACCTGCAACGTTTGCGCGAACAGGGTTGGGATGGCGCGATTGACCGTCATCTGCGCTATGGCGGTAAACTGATCGGCATTTGTGGGGGGTTTCAAATGCTGGGTCAGATCGTTCATGATCCCGCTGGTTTGGAAGGCGAACCGGGCAGCAGTCCGGGACTGGGGTTGCTGGACTTTGAAACGACGCTGGAACCGGAAAAGCAACTACATCGGGTTGCGGGTCGCTTGTTAATGGAGGATGCCGAGGTGACCGGCTATGAAATTCATGCGGGCATCAGTCGCGGACCGGCGCTGGATCGGCCCGCCCTTCGCCTGGATGATGGTCGCTGGGATGGCGCATGGTCGGAGGATGGACAAATTTTCGGCGCGTACCTGCACGGACTATTTGACGCCGCCCCGGCCCGTGACGCCTTATTGCGCTGGGCGGGGTTGGCGGTGCGAAAAACGCCGGATTACCGGGAATTACGCGAGGCGGGTATTAACCGCTTGGCGGACGCCATTGCCGAACATCTGGATTTACGTCTGTTGGATCATTTTGGGAACGGAAGATCATGATCGGCGCGCTGGCGGTGCTACTGGCCTTTCAACTAGTCGGTGAAGTCGCTGTCCAGGTCAGCGGCCTGCCGGCGCCGGGGCCGGTGGTGGGCATGGTGTTATTGTTTCTGGCGCTGCGCTGGCGTAAGGCATTACCGGATGCGCTGCGTGCGACGGCGGAAACGCTGCTGTCTCATCTTTCGCTGCTGTTCATTCCTGCGGGAGTCGGCGTCATCCAGTACGGCGCATTATTGGCGGATGAGTGGCTGGCGCTGATCGCGGCGATGGTGTTGGGCACGCTGATCACGGTCGCAGTCACGGCGCTGGTCATGCAGGGGGTGATGTGGATTCAGCACCGTGCGCGTCGGGGCTAAAATCTGCGCTAAACCTCGCTTGACCCTTGTGGTCGTCCATACCTGGAAAGCTGATGATCCAGGCGGTGGTGGAATAGCCGCTTGGCAAATGGGGAGCAGGAAGTGGAAGGAAAAATTGTGGCAGGTCAGGCGCGCGCCATAACCTGCCTTAGCATGAACGGGGACGCTTGACCGGCTTGCTAGGCATACATCAGGCGTCCTCTTGGTTCTGGAATCGGGCGACCTAGCGCATGCGCTGTCTCGATCCATTCCTCAATGATCGTTTGTGCATTGGTTACCGCCTTTTTATAGGTCTCGCCATCCGCCATGCATCCGGGTAGCTCCGGGACTTCAACGATGAAAGACTGGTCCTCTTCGCTCCAGTAGATGATCAATTCATATTTAATCGACATTAGACTCTCCTAATCGGTATTTTACCAGGATGCTCCTGACCTGTTTGACTTGGTAAGGTTTTGCTTGGCTGCCTTTAGGTTGTAGATTGATGATTTCGGTGACGCCATCCCGTGTGAAAATGTAGTGTCCGCCTTTGACCCGTTCACTAAAACCGAGTCGGATAAGTAACTGGCAGAGCGCAGAAAACTCAACATTGCCATCGGCATTCCCCGCCAGGATACTTTCCCTGAGCTTTGCGTATTTTCCCATTGCAACTTTCACCACCGTTTTTCAAGGGCCACACTGCGTCAGCGATGCCTTTGGTTGATCGTGCTCCAAAATAGCGAATGCGGGTCACAGAGCATCATTCCATAAGCGCCTCCGAAAGCAATGTTTGCGAAGACTAACAGCAGACGATGAGCGGGTTCAATCAGCAGGGTTGCCCGTGGGGCGAGGCAAGATGTGGACTTTGTAGAAGGAAAACTCGTAAGGCGGATCAGGTGCGCCTGACCCGCCCTACCTCGCTCAATAGTATCTCCGCTTGCGCCCGACGCAAATCAGCCCGGCAAGGCCCAAACCCAGAAGCCCTACGGTGCCGGGTTCGGGGATAGGATCAGAGGAGGAGTTAGCATTCGTGATTTGAACGCTCCAGTTATCGACTCCATGATATATTCCTCCACCTCCATAAAAACTGTTCAAACTAGTGGCACGGTAAAACCCAAATTTAATAGGGCTACCCGATGAGGAAAAATCTGGTCTCGGTATTCCACCACCAAGAACCTGGAAATCATTGGCTGTTAAGTTGTTAATCGTATAATTTTGCCATCCTGTATTAGAATTTAAAGTTGTACTCAGTGATGAATAAAACCACATGCCATTTTGCCATAAGGCTAGACCATCCCAAAGGGTGATATCACCTCCTGACCGATAGATATCGCGTGAATAATCAATCTGTATAATAGCCCCATCATTAGCAGGATCGTATGATATAGTTGTGTTTTGGTATAATGCAACACCGAATGAATAAAGGCTACTGTGTCCAGTCGCCATTGCATAATAGGTATCCGGATCTCCTCCCGTTAAAGACTGCGATGCTCCAACTGATATTGTTGCATAGGATGGAGCTTTATATACAAGAGAATACTGCCAGTCCGCACTATTAAAATCTCCATCAGAGAGATTAATCAAATTCGCTTTGGCCTCGATGGAGGATATCAATAACAAAGTAAATAAAGATGATACCGCCCCCTTTACCAAACCACCCTTCATCGTCTTACTCATGACCGCTCTCCTTTAACATTGTGAATTGAACGAGTGGGAAGACGATGATTAAGTATGCAAAAAAAACCAACTTATATTTATAATATAAATCATAAAGTTATAAATCAATAAAATTGGAACTGTAAAAAATTCTGACATAAAGTAGATTCTCAACCATCTCTCAAGCACTGACCTAAAACCATATTATTGAAAAATAAAACATTATATTTAAAGTTTAGTTATTTATTTGTTATTTATGATTGACAATTTCGCGGATTTTCGGCTGAGGAACAGA
>JAGRHM010000342.1 GCA_020445005.1 Candidatus Competibacteraceae bacterium
CAGGGCGATGTTGTAGGTCTTGCCGGTGCCGGCGCTGGCTTCGATCAGGTTGAAGCCGGTCAGAGGCGTGTAGAGCGGGTCGAGACGTTGCATGGTGCTGAATCTGCTGCGTTGAGAAGGTAGCGTTGAAGGCGTTCCCCATGGTCAAGACCAAAATCCTATGAAACTTAATGGGCCCTGTTCAAATTTGAGTTTAGCCGGATGCGCCAAAAAATATCATGCAGGCGCACAGTCTTCAGCCAGTCAGCTTTGCCAACGGCTCCCCCATGCGCACAATGGCGCCGGGCTGCATTTCAAACTCCCAACGAACTTTCTGTGGGCTGAACAACAGGATGACGGTGGAACCCATGTTGAAACGGCCCATTTCTGCCCCCTGATCCAACTGCACCGCGCCGTCGCCCTGCAATGGATAGCTCCAGTGGCGGATCGTTGTTCCCAAGGGCGGGGTTATCGCCCCGGCCCACACGGTTTCGATGGACGCCACATTGATCGCCCCAACCAGCACCAGCGCCATCAGTCCCGCCGCCGTATCGAATAATGTGACCACCCGTTCGTTGCGTGCGAACAGATTCGGGATCATCCGGGTGGTCAACGGCGAGACACTGAACAGCTTGCCAGGAATGTGCGTCATCTCGCGTAGCTGGCCTGCCAGCGGGATATGAATGCGATGATAGTCGCGCGGCGACAAATACAAGGTCACAAACGCGCCATTCTGAAAGGGTCTAGCCCGTTCCGCATCGCCCAGCAATTCAGCGAGCGAAAAAGATCGTCCCTTGGCTTGCAGCAGAGTGTCTTCATGCGCCATGCCGATCTGACTAATCGCGCCATCTACCGGGCAACATACGATTCGGTCGCCATAGGCGATGGGTCGCGCGCTGGACTGGAGCGCACGGGTAAAAAAGGCATTAAAATCTGGATAGGCGCGGGGATCAGTCTCCAGCGCTTCAGTCAGATTCACCCGGAAATGCCGCGCAAATTGGCGAATCAGTAGATTTTTAAACCAAGGCGTCCGCCTCCGCGTCGCCCAATGAGTCAAACGGGTTAACCCCCGTTGCGGCCACAGGTGTTGCGGGAAATTACGGAGATGATCACTTAACGTTGCGGATATTGGAGAGTCTTGCAGTTTGGACATGGCCAGGTCAATTCGGTCAGTGTGGAGTCTTAAAGTAAGACCAGCATATCGGGCGGGCGGTTAAAACGATAGAATTCACTGACCATTTGTTGGCTTCGCCGCGTCCGCCCACTCTCCATCGCATTGCACGCTAACCCCATGACGATCAACCACGATGATGTTCTCTCCTCCCTTCATAGCCTCCGCGACTTTATTCGCTGGGGCGCCAGCCAGATGAATGAAGCCGGTTTGCATTTCGGTCACGGCACTGACAATGCGCTGGATGAAGCGGCAGCGCTGGTGTTGCACGCGCTGCACCTGCCCCCTGATTTGCATACGGAATATTTACAATCATCCCTGACCTTCTTGGAGAAGCAGGCAGTCTTGCGCCTGCTGGAACGGCGTCTTGTCGAACGCAAGCCGGCGGCTTATTTAACCCAGCGCGCCTGGTTCATGGGCCTGCCGTTTTATGTCGATGAACGGGTGCTGATCCCCCGTTCGCCTCTGGCCGAGTTGATTGAACGGCAGTTCGCGCCCTGGTTGCCGGATAGCCGCGAAATGGAGCATATCCTGGATTTGGGAACCGGCAGTGGTTGCCTGGGCATCGCTTGCGCCTATGCTTTCCCCGATGCGCAAGTGGATTTGGCCGATGTCTCCGCCGATGCGCTGGACGTCGCGCGGCGCAATGTCGCCGAGCATGGCCTGGAAGACCAGGTCGAAGTGATCCAGTCCGATTTGTTCTCAGCGCTGAAGGGTCGCCGGTACGATTTGATCATTAGCAATCCGCCTTATGTGGCGCTGGAAGAACTGGACGCCTTACCAGCTGAATATCACCATGAACCGCGTCTGGGTCTGGCTGCTGGCGTGGCGGGACTGGACGTGGTGCTGGAAATTCTGCAACAAGCCGCGGATTTTTTAAAACGCGACGGTCTATTGGTGGTCGAGGTGGGTAATGCCCAGTACGCCTTGTGCGAAGCCTTGCCCGATGCGCCGTTCACCTGGCTGGAGTTCGAGCGTGGCGGCCAAGGCGTGTTTTTATTGAACGCCGCGCAAGTTCGCCGTTTGTGACACGGTGCGGAGCCTCTTATGGATACCACGCTGATCTTCGATCCGATCCTGATTGGCAAATACGACAAAGCCGGTCCTCGCTATACCTCCTATCCAACCGCCGTGCAATTCCACGAAGATTTCGGCGAGGCGGAATACCGTGAGCAAGCGTTGGCCAGCAATGCCAGCGGTCGGCCTTTGTCGTTGTACCTTCATATTCCCTTCTGCGACACGGTTTGTTTCTACTGCGCCTGCAATAAGATCGTCACCAAAAACCGCCGGCATACCGCACCTTATCTCGACCATCTCTACCGGGAGATCGCCTTGCAAGGCGCATTGTTCGACCACTCCCGCCCGGTGACGCAACTGCATTGGGGTGGCGGCACCCCGACCTTTATTAGCGCCGATGAGATGCGCGAACTGATGCGGGTCACCGGCGAATATTTCCAGTTGCTCCCCGATGATCGCGGCGAGTACTCCATCGAAGTCGACCCGCGCGAGACCGATGGCGGCACGATTGCCCAGTTGCGCGAACTGGGTTTCAACCGCTTGAGTCTAGGGGTGCAGGATTTCGACCCCCAGGTACAGCAGGCGGTCAACCGCATTCAGTCCCGCGAGATGACGCTGAAGGTGATGGATGCTGCGCGCCGTGAAGGCTTTCACTCGATCAGCGTCGATTTAATGTATGGATTGCCCTGGCAAAGCGTAGCCAGCTTTGGGCGCACGGTGGATGAAATCATCGCGCAAAATCCGGATCGAATCTCGGTCTTCAACTATGCGCATTTGCCCGACCTGTTCAAGACCCAGCGACAGATCGACTCTGGCGCCTTGCCCTCGCCGGCGGTCAAGCTGGAAATTTTGCAAACCGTTATCGACCGGCTGACCGCAGCGGGTTATGTCTACATCGGGATGGATCACTTTGCGAAGCCGGAAGATGAACTAGCGCGAGCGCAGCAGGCCGGAACCTTGTATCGTAATTTCCAGGGTTACAGCACCCACGCCGATTGTGACCTGATCGGCCTTGGCGCCACCTCGATTGGCATGGTCGGTGACAGTTATAGCCAGAACCTGAAAGGATTGGAGGAATATTACGCACGGATTGACGAAGGACGGCTGGCGGTGTTCCGGGGCGTGCGCCTGGAGGCCGATGATCGGTTGCGACGGGCCATAATCACCGCGCTGATTTGTCATTTTGCGTTGGAATTTGCTGCGATCGAGCGCCAATATGGCATCATTTTCAAAGATTACTTCGCAGTGGAGTTGGCGGAACTGGCGGAGATGGAGAGGGATGGCTTGCTGGCGCTGTCCACGACAGGAATCCGGGTTTTGCCGCCGGGCCGGTTACTGATTCGCAATATCTGCATGACGTTCGACCGCTATCTGCGGGAGCAAAAGCAACAACGATTTTCCAGGGTGATTTGATTGAAGGATAAGTCCTGAAACGCATCCGACATCAGTCAAATCGGGCGGCGAGCCATGAAACCATAGCGCGGACGCTGGAATGGCGATAGCGGACTCTCGATGCGTCCGAGGGCGCGGGCGGTAATTCCAGCCTGCTGAAACAGGTTGGCCTGCTGTTCGGCTTCGCGTTCACCCTGATTGATCACCAAAAGGCAGCCACCCGGCGCCAGCAGGGTCCAGGCGTGATCCAACAGGCGGCGCGGCATCAGGAATCGATCAGGTAGACCCCACTCCCGTAATGGCGCGGCGTGAAGAAAGGGCAGAAACCAGGTGATGAAACCATAGTCGCCGCGCAGATCGAGTAAATCACCTGCCAGATACCGGCAGCCGGGCAAAGCATGGGCGACCCATTCGCCGTGGGCGCGGCGCGTGGTCAGCGTCCAGTAGCGGCGATGAGCATCCAGTTCCACGCCATCCCACGGCCCGCCCGACCACACCTGCAAGCCCGGTAGATAACAGCCGTTCTTGCAGCCGATATCCAACCCACGCTGCGTTGCATCCGCCGAACCGGCGTAACGATCCAGCACATCCAGTACGTACAGACTCTCCCGAAATCCCTGCGCATCACAGGCCCGTTCCCAACCCTTCAAGGCATGGCGGCCCGCCAATGCTTCGGCGGCTGGGCGCACCGCGGCCGGCAGAGTATTCAACAGCGACGCTAGCGCGCGTGGTCGACGCCAGACCGGTGGCGACCAGCGCCAGGCATTCCGTAGTCGCCAGGCCAGCCAGCGAGCTTGTGCATGGGGTTTCAGGAAAACTTCCCTTCTTTGCATGGAAATTTATTCTTGCGATTACATACCCACCTGCGGCAAATTTCGTCCATTATTATAAATTCACAACTCACTTTCACGAGGAGAAAACTCTTATGAACCGCTTCAATCGTCATGTCCTGAGCGCTGCGGTGAGCGCTGTCCTCCTGGGCCTGGGTGGGCTGGCGCACGCCGAGAACACCATCAAGATCGCTGTAGCTGGCCCCATCACCGGTCCCGTCGCTCAATACGGCGACATGCAGATGATGGGCGCGCAAATGGCGGTCGAGCAACTCAACGCCAAGGGCGGCGTCAACGGCAAGCAACTGGAAGCTGTACTCATCGATGATGTCTGCGAACCCAAGCAGGCGGTCGCCGTCGCTAATCAGATCGTCAATGACAAAATCAAATACGTGGTCGGTCATCTCTGTTCCGGCTCCACCCAGCCTGCCTCTAAGATCTATGAAGACGAAGGCATCCTGATGATCACCCCGGCGGCTACCAACCCGGCCATTACCCAACAAGGCTACAAGATGGTGTTCCGCACCATCGGCACCGATGACCAGCAGGGTCCAACCGCGGGCCACTACATCGCTGACCAGATCAAGCCCAAACAAATGGCGGTGATCCATGACAAGCAACAGTATGGTCAGGGCATCGCCGAGGAAGTCAAAAAAACCGTCGAAGCCAAAGGCGTTAAGGTCGCTATGTTCGAGGGCGTGAACAAGGGACAAACCGATTTCTCTGCGCTCTGCACCAAGATGAAGAGCGAAAACATCGATTTCGTCTATTACGGCGGCTATCACCCGGAACTCGGCCTGATTCTGCGCCAATGCCGGGAGCAAGGGTTTGACGCCGGCTTCATGGGACCGGAAGGGGTGGGCAACAAGGACATCAGCGCCATTGCCGGCCCAGCTTCCGAAGGTTTGCTGGTCACGCTGCCTGCCGATTTCAGCGCCGACCCGGCCAATGCCGATCTGGTCAAAGCGTTCAAGGACAAGAACCAGGACCCCAGCGGCCCGTTTGTCATGCCTTCCTACTCAGCGGTGCAAATTATTGTAGACGCCATCAAGGGCGCTAAGACCGAAGACCCGGTTAAACTGGCGGGCTATATCCACAAGCACAGCTTTGATACGCCGATCGGCAAGGTCGCCTTTAAAGAAAATGGCGATCTCAAAGAATTTCAGTTCGTGATCTTCAAATGGCACGCCGACGCAACCAAAACGCCGGTGAAGTAGCCATCAGAAAATAGCGAGCAGGAGATAGCGAGCAAGAATTTTCGCTATCTTCCTAACGCCTGTCTTCTCCCTAAATGCCGTGCTCACATCCGGTTCTTTCATGCTCGAATTCTCCCAGCAGATCATCAACGGCCTGACCCTGGGCAGCATCTATGCCCTGATCGCCATCGGCTACACCATGGTGTACGGCATCATCGGCATGATCAATTTCGCTCATGGCGAAATTTACATGGTCAGCGCCTACATCGGCTTGCTCACCGTCACCGCGCTAACCGTGCAGTTTGGTGTGGAAACCGTGCCGCTGATTTTGTTGTTTACCCTAGTGGTTAGCATCGCGATCACCAGCGCTTATGGCTGGACCATCGAACGGGTCGCTTACCGTCCCCTGCGCGGCAAACCCCGCCTGATCCCGCTGATTTCCGCTATCGGTATGTCCATCTTTCTGCAGAACTATGTGCAGATTGGCCAGGGCGCGCGGGACTTGTCCATGCAACCGTTAATTAGCGGCGGCTGGCGCTTTGGTCCCGAGGATGGTTTTCAGGTTTATTTGTCCTATATGCAGGTGCTGATCGCCGTGGTGACGGTGGGGTTCATGACTGCGTTGACCCTGTTCATCGCCCGTTCGCGCCTGGGTCGAGCCTGCCGCGCCTGTTCCCAGGACCTAACGATGACGAATCTGCTGGGGATCGATACGAACCGGGTGATTTCCCTGACCTTCGTACTCGGCGCAGCCCTTGCGGCGGTGGCCGGGGTATTGATCAGCCTGTACATCGGCAAGATCAACCCCTTTATCGGTTTCGAAGCGGGCATCAAGGCGTTTACTGCCGCCGTGCTGGGCGGCATCGGCAGTATTCCCGGAGCGATGCTGGGTGGGGTGATTCTGGGGTTGTCGGAAAGCTTTGCCTCCGCCTATCTTCTCACAGAATATAAAGATGTGGTCGCCTTCAGTCTGCTGGTGCTGGTGCTGCTGTTTCGTCCGACCGGACTGCTGGGCACGCCGGAGATCGAGAAGGTATGAAACCGATGTCCCGGCATTTATCCGAAGCGGCGCTGGTCGCTCTGCTGGCTGGACTGCTGACCGTGCCAATTTTGGGTATTCAGATTCAGGTCGAAGGCATCAATGTCTCCCTGGAGGGCGAACCCTGGCCGGTTGTGCTGGCTATGATCGCGGTATTCGTGGCGCGGTTGCTGCAAATTCCTTTAAAAGCGGTTTCCGGTCTGATTCATATTACCCACCGATTGTCTTTACCCACGCATTTGCCGAAAGCGTATGTTCTGCTGTTACTGGCCCTGGTGATCATTGCCGCCGCAATCTGGCCGTTCACGGCTTCCCGGGGTTCAGTGGATATTGCCACGCTGGCGCTGATCTACGTCATGCTGGGCTTGGGCTTGAACGTGGTCGTGGGTTTTGCCGGGCTGCTGGATTTAGGCTACGTCGCTTTCTACGCGGTTGGCGCTTACGGCTACGCGCTGCTGTCGATGCATTTCGGCCTGTCGTTCTGGGAATGTCTGCCGCTGTGCGTGATCATGGCCGCTACTACTGGTTGCCTACTGGGATTTCCCGTGCTACGTCTGCGCGGCGACTACCTGGCCATTGTCACACTGGGGTTTGGTGAGATCATTCGCTTGTTGTTGAATAATCTGGATGAACTGACCGGTGGCCCTGACGGGATTGGCAATATTCCCAAACCGACGCTGTTTGGTCTGGAATTCGCCCGCCGACCGAGTATTGAGGATGGAACCACTTTTCACGAGTTTTTCGGCCTCGATTACAGCGGCGCCGACACCGTGATCTTTCTCTACCTCGTCGCGCTGGTCATGACCCTGTTCATCCTGTATGTGATTAACCGGTTGATTCGGATGCCGGTCGGGCGGGCCTGGGAAGCGTTGCGAGAGGATGAAATTGCCTGCCGCTCGCTGGGCTTGAATCCGACGACTATCAAACTGTCCGCTTTCGGTTTCGGCGCATCGACCGCCGGTTTCGCCGGGGCGTTCTTCGCTGCCCGGCAGGGGTTCATCAACCCGGAATCCTTTACTTTCATCGAATCGGCGATTGTTCTGGCGATTGTCGTACTGGGCGGCATGGGTTCCCAGATCGGCGTCATTTTGGCTGCTATCGCCCTAACAGCATTGCCGGAAATCGCCCGGCAGTTCGCGGAATACCGCATGTTGATTTTCGGTCTCGTACTGGTGCTGATGATGATCTGGCGGCCTCAGGGCCTGCTGCCAGTGACTCGACCCCGGTTGGAATTACCGGTGCGGGGTGAGGAGACATCATGAGCGAGTCCTCCCCTCGCGCTGTTGCTACCCCGGCGGTGGATCGTCCCCTGCTGCAAGTCTGGGAGCTGAGCATGCGCTTCGGCGGATTGCTGGCCGTGGACAAGGTCACTTTCGAAGTGCGCCCCCACCAGATTTTTGCGGTCATTGGTCCCAATGGCGCGGGCAAGACAACCGTTTTCAACTGCATCGGCGGCTTTTATCAGCCTACTTCGGGAAGCGTGTTGCTCGATGGGCACGCCATCCAAGGTCTGCCCAGCCATCGCATTGCCCGGCTGGGCCTGGTGCGCACTTTTCAGAATGTGCGCTTGTTCAAAAACATGACCGTGGTGGAGAACCTGCTGATTTCCCAGCACACGCAACTGGAAACCGGGTTTTTGCAGGGCTTGTTTAAAACTCCCAAGTATCGTCGCGCTGAGGTCAGGGCGCTGGAGCGGGCGGCGTACTGGCTGGAAAAAGTGGGTCTGTTATCGGTCGCCAACCGGGAAGCCGGTAATTTGGCCTACGGGCAACAGCGGCGTCTGGAAATTGCCCGATGCATGATTACCCAGCCCAAGCTGTTGATGCTGGACGAGCCAGCAGCGGGCCTGAACCCGCAGGAAACGCGCGACCTGGACCGGTTGATCAATGAACTGCGCGCTGAACATGAGGTGGCGGTGCTGCTGATCGAACATGACATGAGCCTGGTGATGGGCATCTCCGACGAAATTCTGGTCATGGAATACGGTCGCCCCATCGCTGCCGGCGTTCCCGAGCAAATCCGCAACGATCCCCGCGTGATCAAGGCGTATCTGGGAGAAGATTGAATACGCTGTTTTTCGGATATTTTTTGGAAATTATCCGGCAAACCGTTTCCACGCACTGGCCCATTGCCAGGGGTAATCTGACTCTTGAAGGGCCGGGGGATATTGACCACTTTCTTGCAGTATAATCAGCCGAGTAGGATGATATACGGAACTGTAGAATCACTTGTAGTGCGGACGCTTCG
>JAGRHM010000343.1 GCA_020445005.1 Candidatus Competibacteraceae bacterium
AAATGATCGAGATCGAGAAACAGTACCGCCACCTGCTTGCCGGAACGCTGCGCCTCCTTGATGTATTGGGTCAGGCGGTCCAGGACCAGAAAACGATTAGGCAGTCCGGTGAGGCTGTCAAAATTGGCGTGCCGCAAGATCTGTTCCTGCTGCTGTTTGAGTACCGTGATATCCACTGCTGCGGTGCGCATGCCCGTCGCTTTACCCCGGTGCAGGATCGGCGACGAGTAGGCGAGCACCGGGAACGTCGCGCCATCCTTCCGCAAAGCGGTATACTCGGTGCCAGCCGAGCGCACCTCACCCTCCATCAGCACCTTGGCCACATTGACTCTGGCTTTGTCCCGTTCTTCCGGCGCAATGGTATCGAATACCGAGAGATTCGCGAGTTCGTTCACATGGTAGCCATAGGCATCGTAGCCCCGGCGATTGGCATAGGTGATTTTACCGTGGAGATCGCTTTCGCAGACGATGAGAGGGAGCATATCCGCCAGATCCCGAAACCGTTGCTCGCTTTCGCGCAAGGTCTCGGTAGCGTGGATCGAGCGAATCGCTTCGCAACTGTAAGAAGCAAGGATGGCGCCGATCTCCTTGTCCTGCTCCACGAATGGAGGGGTCTCCTTGCAGTGCAGCGTCAAAACCCCCATGACCGTGCTGCCGTCGCGCGTTAAGGGAAAAGCCAGTGCCGAACCATCGGTATAGCCTTCCCAACCACTGGGCTCGGGTTGGGTCAAGGTGGAGATATCCTGGATCAGTAAGGGCTTCTCGCTTTCCAGTACCTGCTTGAAAATGGAGTGGGCGGGGAGTGGGAAGGGGATGAAAGCAGGTGCGTGCCCTGGGTCCAACACACGGATGAGCCGCAGTCCACCCTCTTCCAGGAAATACAGGCTGCCGCCGGTGGCGCACATGTGGTCGGCGAACTCATCCAGAATCCGATAGCTGATGCCGCTCACGTCGAGGCAGTCGGAGAATCCCTGGGTGGTTTCGACGATCTTGCATAAACGGGCGTTGAGGTTGGTTAGTTCGGTATTGGCGGCTTCCAGCGCCTGCGTTCGTTCCCGGACCAGTTCCTCCAGGCGCTCCTGATAGCGCCGGTTCTCAAGCAACAGGCGGGCATTTTCCAGTGCTTTGTGAATCGTGTGTTCGAGGATGCGCAAGCCGTCGACCGGCTTGATCAGATAATCGTAGGCCCCCAGCCGGAGGGCTTGCACCGCATCACCGATTACCCCCGCGCCCGAGATCACGATAATAGGGATGTCGGGCGCCAGTCGTTTGCTCTGCCGGATCAGTTCCAGGCCGCTCATCTCGGGCATGCGTAAATCGGTCAGCACCAATTGGGGATGGCATTGCTGGATCATTTCCAGGCCGACGCGGCCATTATTTGCGGTAAAAACCCGGTACCCAAGATCCTCGAGTTGATCCTGGAAGCTCTGCCGAATAACCTCCTCGTCATCCACGACCAGTATAGTAATGGGCTGTGCTTCTTGACTCATCAGCCACACTCCGAACAGGTTCCCTGAGCATCGATCATGCGGATAAGCTCCCGCTCCAGTTCCTGCAAATCGATGACCGGTTTGTGGAAGACTCGCGGGCAGAGATTTGGCAGCCGCCGGAGGTCGTCCGGTATCCGGTATTCGGGCGACCCGGTGCAGACCAGGAACTTCAACGATGTCATCAGCCGGCTTGCTTGACAGATAAATTCGTTACCATCGATTCCCGGCAATCGCACATCGACGATAGCGGCCAGCGGCCGCACACTCTGCAACAGCGTCAGCGCCTCTTCTCCCGACTCCGCGGGCACGGGATCCCACAAGTGATCCTCGAAAAAGTCGCAAAAGCTCCTGCGCACCGCGCTATCGTCATCGAGTATCAAGAGGGTTCTCACATACGTCTCCTCAGCTCATTCAATCATAGATCCGCCGGCGGAGTTCACAGCAGCGATGCGCGGACAATTCAACCCCGGCCAGAGGGGACAATAGGTAGTGAAATCACAAAACGCGCTCCCTTGCCCGGCTTGGATACCACGGTGATCTCCCCCTTGTGAATTTCGGTGATGATGAAATAGGAAACGCTCAGCCCCAATCCGGTACCGACTCCCACCGGTTTGGTAGTGAAAAAAGGCTCGAAAATCCGTCTACGCACTGATTCGTCCATTCCCGGACCATTATCCTCGATTTCGATGCAGGCCATAGCGCGATTCTTGCTCAAACGAGTGCGCACGTTAAACCGCTGATGCCGTCCACCACTGCTCTGCATGGCTTCGGCGCCATTGCGGAACAGGTTCAGCAGCACTTGCTGAATCTCCGCGCTTTCGCAGGGTACTGGAGGAAGATTCTCGGCATAATCGCGGACGATTTCGATCGTCTTGAAATCATACTTTTTTTTCAGACTGTAATCGGTGGTTGCTAGGACCAGGGTCTTGTCGATCAATTCCCGCAAGTCGTGCAGCGAACCGCCCCCCTCGCCCTTTCTGGCGAAACTGAGCATGTTCTCCACGATCTCGGCCAGGCGAATTCCCGATGTTTGGATGTCGTCCAGCATACGGGGGACGCCCCGTTCCTGGAGGTACGCGCCCAAGACTTCCATGGACAACCCCAGCGCTTCCACAGCGCGCAGGTTAGCGGGCATCCGGGTATCAGTCAGTCGGCTCTTCAGCACATTGGCGGTCTGCATCATCCCCGCCAGGGGGTTGTTGATCTCATGGGCCATGCCTGCGGCAAGCCCGCCCACCGAGAGCATCTTTTCGGTCTGGATCATCATCTCCTGCATGCGCACCTGCTCGGTGACGTCGTCCAACCGGATCACGGCTCCTTCCACGCCGTTAGAGATCAGCGGATAAATGGTCATGTCCTCGTAATGCACTTCCCCGTCTTCCTGGCGAGGCCGTTTGCTATCCACCTGTTTCCGGCGCGTGCGGATTGCCCGGTGGATACGGCTCAATTCTTCCGCCAGTCGTGGAAACACCTTGAGAAGAGGTTTGCCCAGGGCCTCTTCGAAAGGGATGCCGGTGCTGTATTGGGCCTCCTTGTTCCATTGAGTGATCATTCCTGAATTGTCCACACCGATGAGAATCGACGGCATGGAGTCGATGATGTTGACCAGGTAGTTGCGCAGATGCATCAGCTCCTTTTCCTGCTGCTTACGCGCGGTGATATCGCCCCCAACGCCCCGGTAACCCAGGAAATTACCTTGGGCGTCAAAAAAAGGTTTTCCGCTGAAATTGAGAAAGCGGGATTCTCCATCTGGCCGCACCCAGCGCACTTCGAAATTGGAGAACGGCAAATGGCTCTCCAGGGTGTGGAAATGCCGTTGCCAATGGGGTGCGTCGAAATCTTGCGTGTCCCGGTAGATTTCCCGCCGGGTACGGCCGACGACCTGTTCTGGAGGAAGCCCCATCACCTCCTCGATCCGGCCGGTCAACCGAGTGAAACGCAAATCCGGACCCATTTCCCAGAACCAGTCAGCGGCGCTGTTAGCAAAGTCGCGGAAGCGGCTTTCACTGAGTTCCAAGGCCAGGCGAGACCGTTTTTGCCCGGTAATATCCTGTACGGTGCCCTCGATGGCCAGCAACTTTCCTTGGTCGTCGTAGATGCCCTGATAAGTGGAGAAGTAATAACCGGTGGAGCCGTCAGGTAGCAAGAAGCGTTGCTCGTACGAGCCGGGCTCCCTGCTCTGCGAAGCACGCTGGATCAATTCCTGATCACGAAGACGATCTTCCGGCCAGGGAGATCTGGTCATGATTGATTCGATGTGCGGGATGAACTGTTTTGGGTCCAATTGGAAGATTTTATAAACCTGGTCGGACCACTCCACATTGCCGGAGGCGAGATCCCAATACCAGTAGCCGATACGGCCCAACTCGGACATCTCCCGGAGCCTCTTTTCGCTCTTGCGCAGAATTGTTTCGGTACGTTTGCTTGACTCAATCGAGCGGTTGAGCTGTGCCTGCGCGTTGCGATGAGCAAACTCGCTCTCCAACATCACGGTGACACAGGTCTGCACGATAGCGGAGTAGCGGCGGGACTCAGCCAGTGGGGCGGCGACGCCGACACTGCCAATCCGTTTCCCTTCCAATTCAAGCGGCAGACTGCGGCCCTCGAGCATGACACCGGATTCTCGAGCCATCTCCTCGGTGACGTCGAAGAAATCAACCTGGCCATCAAGGATCAATGCCGCGCCGGGATGGATGACGCCGATGCGCTCGGGTTTGGAGGAAGCGATAATTCGGCCTCCCGGACCCATGATGGCGACATTGCAACCGGTCTTGTCTGCAATGGTGATGCAGATGTGCTGCAATTTGGTGAATTCCAGGAGCTCAGTGTGTTTCATCTCTGTTTACCTCGCACCCAGATTCCCAGTCCAGTGTGGTGAGCCCGGCCGCCCCACGGCATCGCTGATTTGCTGGGCCGGGTAATCGTCTCCGGGACCCGAACCATTCACCGGGTTTCACCGAGGATAATCTCCTTCCGTAGTGGTTGTTATTACCGGAGAGCGCAAAGTCAGCAAACCTGCTTATGCCAAAGGTTTGGCGGGAGGCTGTTTGAGAATCAGGGGTACAGAAGGCTCATGCTTCACAGGCAGGCGGATGATGAACCGGGCGCCCTTCCCTGGTGAAGACTCAACGGTCATCTCACCACCGTGGTTCTCGGTGATGATAAGTAGGATACGCTCAGCCCAAGGCCCGTACCTACCCCTATCGGTTTAGTGGTGTAGAAGGGTTCGAAGACCCGTCTGGAGATGGCCGGTTCCATACTGGGTCCATTGTCCTCGATTTCAATACGCACCGAATTCCGTTCCGGTTCCCAGCGAGTGCGCAGGGTGAATCGGGGTCCGCTGGTGCCCGCCTCCACCATGGCTTGCGCACCGTTACTGAGGATGTTCAACAGCACTTGTTGAATCTTCGCACTTTCGCAGGGAACCTGTGGAAGGTTCTCCTCATAGTCCTTGCGAATCTCG
This sequence comes from Candidatus Competibacteraceae bacterium, assembly GCA_020445005.1. Lineage (GTDB taxonomy): Bacteria > Pseudomonadota > Gammaproteobacteria > Competibacterales > Competibacteraceae > UBA2383. The sequence goes on from JAGRHM010000343.1 coordinate 4,954, forward strand.
ATCGCCTTGAAATCATACTGCCTCTTCAGATTGTAGTCGGTAGCCGCCAAGGTAAGGGTTCTATCGATCAACTCGGCGATGTTATGAGAGGAAACGGTGACGTCGCTCTTGCGGGCGAAGCTCAGCATGTTGTCCACGATGGCCGCGACCCGGTTGCCTGATTCCTTGATGGTTTTTAACATCCTGGGGATGCCGCGTAACTCCATGAAAGTTTGGATGGCCGACAGGGTGGTGCCTGCCGTGGTCGCCGCCTTCTCATTGGCGGGAATAGGTACTTCGTTGCTAAGACGGTTGGCTAATACCTCGGCGGTTTGCAATATCCCGGCTAGGGGATTGTTGATCTCATGGGCCATGCCAGCCGCTAAGCCTCCCACCGAGAGCATCTTTTCGCTCTGAATCATGATCTCCTCGATCCGTACCCTTTCAGTGACGTTGTCCAAGCGAATGACCGCGCCTTCCACCCCGTTGGCCACCAGCGGAAAGATGGTGATATCTTCGAACAAGGTTTCATCCTGGCGCTGGATGGGAACCTTGGACTCATGGATGGTCTCGCGCTTGTCGAGGGCGGTTTCGATGCTATGGATCTGATCGGTCAGACGCGGGAACACTGTGGCCAGGGGTTGGCGGTGGACCTGGTCGAATGTGAGTCCCGTGGCCTGTTCCGCGGATTTGTTCCAGAGGGTCACCCGCCCTTTCCGATCCACCACCACCAGTACCGAGGGCATGGAATTGATGATATTGGACAGATAATTGCGCAACCGCCGCAGGGTCTCCGCGCTTCTCTTACGTTCGGTGATATCCTGAACCACCCCGTAGAAAGTGGTTCCACTTTCCTCTTGGTAGGGTATGGCGTCTCCGGTGAACCAAATGAGTTCCCCGCTTTCCTTGCGGAACCGGCCCTCGTAATGCCAGGGATGGGACTGGCGTATCGCCTCGCGAAGAGAGCGATCGTACCTTTCCCTGTCTTCATCGGGAATGCCGCTGCGGAAGGCTTGGGCAAAGGTAGCGGGGTCGGGTTCGAGCCCGAACCACTGCCGCAGGCTTTCTCCCACGAAGGTGGTGGCGCAGCGATGTTCAGGCGTACATTCGAAACGGTAGACCACTCCAGGAACATTGGCGGTGATCTTTCGGAGTTGTTTCTCGCTTTCCCGCAGTTTCTGTTCCTGCACGTAGTTTTCGGTGACATCCCGGAACACCAGCACCACACCGATGATCCGACCGTCTGGGGCACGAATAGGGGCGCCGCTGTCCGCGATCTGGTATTCCTTTCCATCGTTCGCGAGGAGCACCGTATGGTTGGCCAGCCCCACCACTTTACCGCTTGCCATAACCTTTTCTGCTGGATCCACCACTCTGGCGCGGGTGTGGGCATTGACGATATGGAACACCTCGGAGAGTTTCCTGCCGGAAGCCGATGCCAGTTTCCACCCGGTCAACAGCTCCGCCGATGGATTCATCCGAGTGATCCGTCCCCGATGATCGGTGGCGATAACGGCGTCTCCAATGGAGTCGAGCGTCACCCGTAAATTACCTTCATTGATCTGTAACTCCTGCCGGTTGGACTCCAGCTCCTTGACGAACTGAATGATGTTGCGGGCGAGCAAGACTCCCAGGATACCTAGAGCGGCCAGGAGGATGGTGGGTAAACTCCAGCCCAGGATTTGGTTTATGCGATTGCTCTCCAAGATCTCTACGCGAAGTTTCCCGGTGAATGCTTTGCTGGCAACAAGCAGACGGCTGCCCAAGTACGCCAATTGGTCATTCAAGCCGATGATCGTCGTGAAGTGGCGGAAGATGGTCTGCTCCTGAAGAATCAAACTATCCAGCTTGCGAACGAGGGATGCGATGATCGCGTCGGTGGTGGGCTCGTTCCCTAAGAGGATATTCAAATAATTCAATTGCTTCTGGTGTAGCGCCAGGTCCGCTTTGATGGAAGCCTTCTTGTTCTGGTAACGGACCAAGTCCCAGTCCACCAGGAGCTCCAGCAAGATTAACCGCTGCGCCAAGTGCAGCTTGATCACCTCCATGGCCGTATCCTTTATTCTGACCTTAAAAGGGTCGAGCTGCTGCCTTTATAGATCCGCTCGCCTTCCTGTTGCTGATAGGGCCGCACGATTTGCTTCTCCACTTCCTGGGAGAAGGAAAGGCTGATACTTTTGAGCCGGTCTTTCTCGCGATTGAGAAGGATCGCGGGGTTGCGAATCTGGTTCAGGATACGGGCGTAGGACTCGAGGTTTGTACCCAATGCGCCCATTTCTGCTTGCCATTGCACGGCGACATCGGAAGTGGGTCGCAGATTAGCCTTGAGTGCTTCCAGACCATCGGCAATGCGCCTCCAGATAGTCTGGTCACCGCTTTGCACAAAGTTCTTGCTGAGAGTCTGCAAGTGTTCCACCGCTGGCGGCAGCCGTTCGACCCAGGTCAATAGCGCTGGTCACGCACCAATTCGGTGACGTGATGGTAGTGGCTATCTGGATCGATGCCGCCGTCCCGGTGGAGCAGTTCGACGGATCTGCCGAGCAGCCCACCCTGTGCGTTGAATTCCTGTACCGCCATTTCTGCGGCCGCAAAGGCATTGCGCGATACGGCTGGGTCACCGAGGAGAAATCACCAACGAATCCAATGCGGATCGGCGGCTCTGCAGCAACAGTGTGGCTCGCTCCTCTCAGGAGGAGGAAGCAACCCGCGAATAGTATCCTCAATAATCTGAAAGGCTGATTCATTGGCTCTCCATCACAGGCTGATTGGGCAAATCTTAGTGTTGCGATTGCCGTCTCCTGTCGGCGCTAACTCCCTGAGCAATGACCACACAGTCTACACATGAGATTCGGACTGAGGGTTAAACGCATCCCAAAAGGCGGTTCACCAAGTCTTTGGAGTATCGGCGAGAGCTAAGAAAACTTTAGTTGGAAGTTCTGATTGACGGTACTGGCCAGCCGCCCCGTCTTGCCGTTTACTAGACTCGCTCCTTAATAATTCTCGTGAGTTATAAGTTCTCAATAACTTGTTG